>JAAYBR010000001.1 GCA_012730045.1 Candidatus Hydrogenedentota bacterium
CGGCTAATGTCCTGCATCCCTCCGGGATGCCCAAGACTTTCGCTTTCGGCCATTTCCACGTTTGGCAGAGAAAAACCGGCGGCTTGGGGCGCGGAAGAATACGTCCACTTCATTAGCAGCGAAGCGAGGCAATCTCGTTCCCGCAATGACTGCGGTCTGCGCCTGTTCCGTCCGGCGATCAGGTGATCGGCGCGGCTTGCCGGGGAGCGGGGGAGGGGGGTACAATCGCCCCTTCGCCCGGGGCATTTGGGTCCGGCGGGGCAAAGGAGCAGGCAAATGAACACGTTTCTGAAGATTGTGGGCGGCATTGTGGGCGTGAGCCTCGCCGTGCTGGCCATCCCGCTGTACGCCTATTTCCCCGGCCACAACTGGCGCACGGTGGAGAAGGGCGCCTTCTACGGGTCGCGCCAGATGAGCGGCGCGGCCATCAAGCGCTATGCCAAGAAGCACAACATCCAGACCCTGCTCAACATGCGCGGGCAGAACCCCGGCTCGTCGTGGTATGACGAGGAGGCCAGGGCCTGCGCCGAGGCGGGCATCGCCCACGAGAGCTTCGGCTGGTCCAAGAACAGCCTCCCCGATCCCGGGTCGCTGGCGCGCTTCATCTCCGTGCTGGAAACGGGGCGCAAGCCCTTCCTCGCCCACTGCCAGGGCGGCACCCACCGCACCGGCGTCGCGGCGGCGGTCTACCTCCTGCTCAAGGGCGCGGACGTCGCCACGGCGCGCAAACAGTTCGGCCCCATGTTCAACGACGCGCCCATCGGCGAGTTGCTGGCCCTCTACGAGCGTGGTGGCGCGGGCAGGCCGTTCAAACAGTGGGTCCTGGATGCGTACCCTGCGGCCTACGCCGCGCACAAGGCGGCCAAGGACGCCGCCGCCGCCCCGGCGGGCGCCGTTCCCGCCCCGGCCCCGGCCGGCTGAGGTCCGCCTTGATTGCTGGACAATTCAGGCGCGGGCCGGAGCCGTAGCGGGCAAGAGATTGCTTCGTTTCGCTCGCAATGACGCGGCAACGCATGCCATTGCAGTGGCGCGCATTTTCGTGTCATTGCCTTGACCGCGGAAAGACACGTCATTGCGAAGGAGCGCAGCGACTGAAGCAGCCTCGTTCTCGCCTCGGCTTCGGCTCTCACAACGTCTTATCCGGCAATCCGGGGGCCGCGCCCCGTTTGCGCGGGCAATCCGCCCTCGGGTAGCATCAGCGGCGCCCGAAGGGAACACGCCCATGCCCCCGGAACACAGCACGCCCCCCGGCCCCGCCCGCGACCATGTGCCCGAGATGTTCGACCGCATCTCCTGCACCTATGACCGCGCAAACACGGTGCTTTCCATGGGGTGCGACCGCGCCTGGCGGCGGCGGCTGGCGGGGATGGTCCCCCCCGGCGCGGCCCGCGTGCTGGACCTCGCCACGGGCACCTGCGATGTCCTGCTGACCCTGGCGCGGCGCGAAGGCGTCCGGCTGGCCGCGGGCGCCGACCTGTCGGCGGGCATGCTCCGCCGCGGCTGCTGCAAGGTGGCCGTCGCCCGGCAGGGGGGGAGGTGCGGCCTGGTCCGCGCCGACGCCACCCGCCTCGGCTTCGCCGACGGCGCCTTCGACGCCGTCACCATGGCCTTCGGCATCCGCAACGTCACGGACACCCTCGGCGCGCTCCGGGAGATCCGCCGGGTGCTGCGCCCCGGCGGCCGCGCGCTCATCCTTGAATTTTCCCTGCCGAAAAACGTCCTGTTAAGGGCGGGCTACCTGCTGTACTTCCGGCACATCCTGCCCCGCGTGGGCGGGCTTGTCTCCGGAGAGGCGGGCGCCTACCGTTATTTGAACAGGACTGTGGAGACCTTTCCCTACGGCGGGGCGTTTTGCGCCCTCCTGGCCGAGGCGGGGTTCTCCGCGCCGCGCGCGGTCCCGCTCACCTTCGGGATTGCGGCGATTTACGAGGCGGTCCGACCGGAAACCGGCTGAGATCCCCTGGAGGCACCGTACATGAAGCACCTGCTCCCTGCCCTGGCCCTGCTGCTGGGCGTTGCGCCCGCAGTGTTTGCCGAAGACCCCGCGCCGGCCGCCGCGCCCGCGGCCAAGGCCGACCCGGAAACCCTGGAGGAGTGGAAGCCGCCGCTGGCCAAGGTGCGCGAGCAGCTCGACCTGGTGGACCTCTTCGCCCAGACCACCCGTTTCGGCGGCATGACCGTGAAGGTGCCGGGGGACCTCCAGCGGGTGCCGCTGGAGCTGATCGAGGGCACTGAGGAGCTGCGCAAGCGCGACATCGAGCTGTATGTCAAGGAGCTGCGCTTCAAGGACCTGCGCGTCGCCCGCGAGCCCAAGGCCCTCTGGGTGGAGGCGGAGCGCCCCGGACTCCCCGCGCTTCTCGACTTCGCCACGCTGGGCCTGTCCATTGAGGCCAAGACCAAGATGGGGGTCATCCCCCTCGGCGCCACCTTCACGGACGGCAAGCTGCCCCTGGACTTCCTCCTGAAGCCCGAGGGCTACGACATCGGCGTGATCCCCGAGCGCCGCAAGGCCGACGCGAAGATGGACAACGTGAAGCTCGAGGTCGGCGGCCCGCTCACCAGCGGCATCGCCAACACCTTCTTCAAGAAGACCGTCGCCCAGCTCGTGATGAAATACGGCGTCGGCCAGACGCTAAAGCTCGGCGAGAAAGACCTCCTCAGCGGCGGCACCGCCGCCACCCTGCTCGACCTCAAGGCCGGCTCCGCCGAGGAAAAGGCCGTCTCCGGCGTGCTGGACCGCCTGCTGAAGAAATAGCGGGGGCAACGCGACCCCATCCGACCGATCCGACGGATCCGACCGATCGGTCCGATGGTTGGCGGCTGCGCTGCGGTGTTGTCCGGCGGGCGGCTGTTCTGTAGCGCAGGCGTCCCGCCTGACCGGTCTTCGTTTACCCGGCTTCCGGCCTCGTGCGGGAAAAAGACAAGGCCGCCGGGACGGCGGCGCTATGGAGTCGCCCGTTTCCCCCTACTCCTCCGCCGGGTCCTCTCCGAGGAGGAGGCGCACGACGGCGTTGGCCTGGTGGTCGCGGGGGGCCATGAGCCCCCGGCCGGGTTCTGCGGCGCGCCCTGTCAGTGGATCAGAACATTGCATACGGCAGGGGGATATGGATACTATCACTGTGGCGTTGGTCGTTTGGACTGGATCTGACCGACTCAAATGGATGGCGTCCCAAAAGAAAGGTTCTTGCTTGATCGTTGATCTTGGTGGTAGCATAGCCATACAGTCAGCAAAGAGGAGAAAAGTTGTGGAACAAACCCCTTTCAGTGATGTAACTTTCGCGGATAACCCGGAGCAACGGTGTCCAAGCCTGCTCCTTCTGGACGTTTCAGGCTCGATGGCCGGAGAACCGATCACAGAGCTTCAGGCAGGACTTGAGGGTTATTGTGACGAACTAGCCGCAGACCCATTGGCACGCAAGCGTGTGGAGATTGGGATCGTAACATTCGGCGGCCCCCCACGTGTTGTTCAGCCTTTCAGTACGGCTGATGCGGTATCAGTGCCACAGCTCCAGGCCAGAGGAGACACACCCATGGGGCAGGCTGTCAATATGGGCCTAAGCCTCTTGGACGAACGCAAGAAGGAGTATAAGCAGCACGGAATACCTTACTATCGACCCTGGGTCTTCCTGATTACTGATGGTGCGCCCACGGATGACTCTACCCCAGCGTGGCAGGAGGCTGTGGCGCGCCTGCGCACAGGGCAAGAGGAACGAGCTTTTCTGTTCTTTGCCGTGGGGGTAGAACGCGCCAACATGGACGTTCTGAAGCAACTGAGTGTTTCACGCGATCCTTTGAAGCTCAAGGGCCTTCGGTTTCGAGATCTATTTTCTTGGCTGTCAAATTCACAACAGGCGGTATCTCGGTCTATTTCTGGCGAAACAGTGCCCCTTGAAGACCCAACGGGGCCGACTGGATGGGGTGAGGTTAACGTCTAGTGTGGAAGACCATTTCCGCAAGTGTCGCAGGCTCAGCACACAGTCGACGGGCTGTAGAATGCCAAGATAAGTCCGAGGTCCTTGTCTATGATGTTCAAGGGTCGTGCCATCTCGTTGCCGCCGTTGCCGATGGGGCAGGCTCTGCTCTTCATGGAGCCCTTGGAGCCCAAATTGTTGTCACAGAAATGGTAAGAACTCTAATTCAATGCGCAGATGCAGTTACACCTCCTAGTGAAGTTGACGCTAGACAATGGATAAGCAACCTTCAAGGGATTCTTGATGAAAGGGCGGCGGAAATATCTGAAGAGATTGGGGCGCTTGCCTGCACTCTCCTAGCGTGTCTAATAGGTCCAATGCATTCAGTATTTATTCATATTGGGGATGGAGGTTGGATAGCAAAGGTTGATAATGAGTTGCAGGCTGTGACCTATCCGTACTCTGGAGAATACGAAAACGAGACCGTTTTCATTACTACACCAACATGCGTAGACAAGCTTCAATTCGTTTGCATTGAAAGGCCTGTCGAGATGGTTGCCGCCTACACAGATGGCCTTCAGCACCTATGCCTCGATTACAGATCTAGGCGTCCGCACGAGGGATTCTTTGGCCCAATCATGCTTAGACTCAGCGAGACGAAGAACGTGGATGCTCTCAACGAGAGCCTGGTGGCATTCCTGAATTCGGACGCTATCAACGAGCGCACAGATGACGACAAGACTCTCTTCATGGCGGTGCGCGATGAGGCATATCAGAATACATGCTTCTAGTTTCTGACATGGGTAGAGAGCATCACCTTGGCACCAGACTGGGCCGGGGAGGGGAGGGTGCTGTATTTAGAATATCCAATCGTCCTGGGTTTGTTGCCAAAATATACCACAAGGCTCTAGGACGCGATCGAATAGAGAAACTGCAGCACATGGTGGTCTTGAACGATAATGAGCTCGCTGCAAATTCTGCATGGCCATGTGAGCTGTTGTATCGCAAGCAGACTGAGCCTCCATGTGGATTCGTTATGCAGGCAGTACCATGTGGACACGAGCTCCATGAATTATATGGACCGGCATCTCGAAAAAGGCTGCTGCCAAACGCAACATGGGCATATTTGGTTCATGTCGCGCGCAACTTGGCGTGCGCCTTTTCTGTGCTTCACGCGCGAAACATCGTTATCGGCGACGTAAACCAGAGCAATGCTTTCGCGTGCTTGGACGGAAAAGTTATCCTTGTAGACTGCGACTCGTATCAAGTGACGAGTAGTACCCGATGCTATCCCTGCCATGTAGGAGTTCCAATGTACACTCCCCCAGAACTGCAGGGAATGAGCTTCAGAAACAGATGCCGCTCGCCTGAACACGATGGATTTGGGCTTGCTGTTCTCATATTCCAGCTTCTCTTCATGGGTAGGCATCCATTTGCCGGCATTGGTAAGATGGCCCAGCATCTTTCGCTCGAAAATGGCGAGGCAATTCGCAGAGGGCTGTACGTGTATGGCCAGCTTGCTCATCAGTCTGGAATGCGTGTTCCTCCTAATACACTGCCAATTAATTCTGTGCCTCCCCGTGTGCAGTCACTGCTAGAGGCAGCGTTTGTAAACAAAGGAGGACTGTTTCGCCGGCCACAGGCTACGGATTGGGCAACTGCTCTGGATCAACTGAAGAAGGGTCTAGTTATATGCCGTAGAAACAGTTGTCATGTGTACTCGAACCATCTCAAGAGTTGCCCTTGGTGCATGCTCGCACAGAACATGGGTACAGTGTTCTTTGGCCGAGCGTCCTTTCACGAGACATCAGGCTTTTCCATCAACAGCAGTTTGAACTACCGAGCTAAGGTAGATGCGCACGTTCTCCAGCTTTCGGCATATCACGATTTGAATGTATATGTGATGCGATACCACTATGAAGGAACCCCTTTGCCTGCTGCGTGCCGCGGAGTCGCTAATGACTTTATCGCTGGTGTTGTAATAGCATCTTGTTCTATACTGGCCGCTTATGCGTTTTCGGGTTTCTTTCTATTTGGAGTCCTCTTTGGTTTAGGTGGAATCATGCAAGGTTGGCGTAAGCCAGAGTACTATAACCAGCATATAGAAAGAAAAGCACGTCTTAATGTAAGTGAGAAACGTGCTAGGAGTGAATATCAATCCATGCGTGGCCTCCACGAGTCTCTAATGTCAAAGCATGCGAAAATGAAAACAAGTGCACTGCGAACCGTGTTGGAATATGAGCAGCTGGAATCAGTTTACGATTCTGAAATGCGCTCCCTAGTGCAAAAGAAAAGAACGCTTCAGTTAGAAGAATTCCTGAAGAGATATATGATTTGCTCTAGTTGTATTTCTGGCATAGGACCTGCTCGAAAAAATAGTTTATTAGCATATGGAATCGAAACTGCATCAGATATAGTTGCATCAAAAGTCCTGTTGGTTCCCGGAATCAAGGAACACTACTACCAAGTCTTGTCTCAGTGGAGGCGGGAATGTGAGAAGAAGTTCATCTACGATCCTAGTCTTCCAGTTCCTGCCGAGGAAATTGACCGATTCAACCGCAGGATGTTGGCGCGTAGAGACAACCTTCAGGAGCGCATTAGGAAGGTGTTGCACGAACTTGATTCCTTTGAGGCTTCAGCTTCGAAGGATATGAGTGAATCTATACGAGCAGTTGAGGTCGCCTGTCAAGAGTGGAAAAAGGCCGTTGCAGACTATCGTGTTATGGAAAACACATAGTATCACGTGCGCCTGCTGCCCTCCGACATGTGTTTCCCCCTATTCCTCCGCCGGGTCCTCGCCGAGGAGGAGGCGCACGACGGCGTTGGCCTGGTGGTGGGCGGCCACGCCGACGCGGGGGGCCATGAGCCCCCGGCCGGGTTCTGCGGCGGCGGTTCCGTCGCCCACGAGGTACAGGTGGGGCGCGGCGCGGCGGGTGCGGACCGTGTTGGCGGGGCCGTGGCCCGCGAGGCCGGACGCGGCGACGATGGGGACGCCGGGGAAGGCGCGGGCGTAGGCGGCCACAAGCAGGGCCTTCTGGTCGGCGCGGTCGAAGGCCTCCACCAGCACGTCCATGTCCCGGAAAATGCCCGGGATGTTCGCCTCCGTGAGGCGCACGGCGTGGGCGGTGAGGGCGACCCCCGGGTTCACGCGGCGCAGGGTGTCGCAGAGCGCTTCGGTCTTCAGCATCCCCAGCTGGTCCGTGAAATACTGCTGGCGGTTCAGGTTGCTCGGCTCCACCACGTCGAAATCCGCCAGCACGAGCCGGCCCACGCCCATGCGCGCGAGGGCCACGGCGACGGCGGAGCCCAGCCCGCCGAGCCCGGCGATCCCCACTGCGGCCGCCTTGAGCCGCCGGTGCACGCCGGGCGTGTGGCGCGCGGCCATGAGCGCCTCCAGCTCCTCCGGCGGCGGGGTTTCCCCCCGGCGGATGAACACCACGGCGTCCCCCTCGCGGAGCGGCAGGTCCTCCGTGACGGCCGCGCCGTTCACCACCACCACGTCGGCGCCGGGCTTGACGGCGTCGCGCAGGGAGAAGGCCGTCGCCCCGTCGGGGGCGTCGTGGGGCTGTTCTGACAGCAGAATGCGGGGCATGGGCGAATCCCTCATTGCGCGCGGGCGGTCCAACTTGGTAGAGTCAGCGGGGGCGCGGGACACCCCGGTCCCCCACGGAACAACCTCCCAAGGAGAGACACACGATGCGGCGCATGACTGTTCTTTCGGGCCTTCTCATTGTAGCACTCGCGGCGGCCGCCGCCCTTCCCGCCATGGCGGCGGACGACGACAAGGTGATGGGCGTGTACGAGGGCGCCTTTGACGGCGGCGGCTGGGACGGGAAGACGATCCGCGCCCAGGTCCGCGCCGAGAGCAAGTTCGCCCAGACGGCGGTGATCAAGATCGGTGACGGGACGCAGGAGGTCCGGGTCGAGGTGCCGGGCAAGGGCCGTGAGGGCCGTTTCACCTTCACCGGCGAAGTGGACCTCGGCGCGCTGGGCGGCAAGGCGGAGGTCTCCGGCAAGATCGCCAGCGAGACCTTCACGGGCGCAATCAAGACCAAGAAGGAGGCGGCCTTCACCCTGAAGCGGAGCTTCCCCGAGCCGCCGACGCGCGGCATGGCCGCCCCCGAGGGCGCCGTGGCCCTGTACGACGGCACGAACCTCGACCAGCACTGGAACCTGGTGCCCCACTGGTGCCCCCAGCCCGACGGCTCGGTCCAGATCTGCAACACGAACCTCCAGACGAAGGAGGAGTTCGGCTCCGGGCTCTACCACATCGAGTTCATGACGCCCTTCCTGCCCGAGGAGCGCGGCCAGGGCCGCGGCAACAGCGGCTGCTACATCCTGGGCCGCTACGAGGTGCAGGTGCTCGACAATTTCGGCTGGGCGCCCAAGGACAACCTCTGCGGCGGCATCTACCAGAAGGCCGTCCCCATTGCGGACGCCGTGCTGCCGCCCCTCCAGTGGCAGACCTATGACATCACCTTCACGGCCGCGCAGTACGACGCGGCGGGCAGCAAGACGGCCAACGCCCGCATCACCCTGGTGCACAACGGCGTCACGGTCCACGACGACGTGGAGCTGGACAGCCCGACGCCGGGCGGCGTGAGCGACCAGGACGCCCCGAAGGGCCCGCTCTTCTTCCAGGACCACGGCAACACCGTGAAGTTCCGGAACATCTGGTTCAAGCCCGCCGGCTGAGCCGCGCGGCAACCCAACGGGGGCTCCGGCCCCGGGGAGGCATGAGGCGTGCGTCTTTCGCTGGTGATACCCGCCTACAACGAGGCGGCCCGCATCGGGCCGACCCTCGAGCGGGCGCGGGACTATCTCCGCAGGCAGGAGGGCGATGCCGAGATCGTCGTGGTGGACGACGGCAGCACGGACGGCACGGCGGATGTGGTCCGCGGATTCGAGGCCGACGACGGGCCCGCTGTGCGCCTGCACGTCTTCCCGGAGAACCGGGGCAAGGGCGCGGCGGTGCGCGAAGGCATGCTCCGCCAGGCCACCGGCGCCTTCCGCTTCTTCACCGACGCCGACGGCTCCACCCCCGTGGAGGAGATGGAGAAATGCGGTGCCCTCTTCGGCGGGGAGGCCGACATCGTCATCGGGTCGCGCGCCCTGCCGGAATCGCGCATCGAGATCCACCAGGCGTGGCACCGCGAGCGCATGGGCCGCGTGTTCAACACCCTCCTGCGGACCGTCCGCCTGACGCGGTTCCGCGACACCCAGTGCGGCTTCAAGGGCTTCACCGCCGGCGCCGCGGAGCGCTGCTTCTCCCGCCAGACCCTCGACGGCTTCTCCTTCGACGTGGAGGTGCTGTTCATCGCGGGGCTCCAGGGCCTGCGCGTCCGGGAGGTGCCCGTGGTCTGGCGCAACAGCCCGCAGTCGCGGGTCCACGCCTGCACCGACTCCACCCGCATGTTCCGCGACGCCCTGCGCATCCGGCTGAACGCGGGCGCGGGGAGATACCGATAAGAAGACGAGGACGCGTTTGCCGGATACGGAAACGAGAGAACGGCTGGCTGCGGGAAAACGCGCCCGCCAAAGGAAGACCGGAGGCCTTCCGACAAGAGATTGCTTCGCTACGCTCGCAATGACGCGGGGACAAAAGCCGCTGTAATGACGCAAGAACACCCGTCATTGCGAAGGAGCGAAGCGAGGGAAGCAATCTCGTGCTGGAACCGCCTCTGCGGGCACAAAAGGAATGAAGGTTTGGCGGGCACGAGATGGCTTCGCTTCGCTCGCCATGACGCGCCGCCGCCCGTCATTGCGAAGGAGCGAAGCGACTGACGCAATCTCGTGCCCGGAAGACACCATGGGCGGGCTTCCAGCCCGTGATTAAGGAGCACTCACCATGAAGACAACCCGCAGAGCCTTCCTGGGCATGGCGGGGGCGGCGGCGCTGGCCGCCGCGCGGCGGCCAGCGCCCGCCCACGCCGCGGCGAAGCCGCCGAACATCATCTTCATCCTCGCCGACGACCTGGGCTACGGCGACCTGGGCTGCTACGGGCAGGAGCAGGTGCTCACGCCGCGCATTGACGCCATGGCCGCCGGGGGCGTGCGGTTCACCCAGTGCTATGCGGGCAGCACGGTCTGCGCGCCGTCGCGGTGCTGCCTCATGACGGGGATGCACACGGGCCACGCCCGCGTCCGCGGCAACAGCCTCGTGCCCCTGGAGCCGGGCGACGCGACGGTGGCCGGGGTGCTGCGCGGCGCGGGCTACGAGACCGCCCTCATCGGCAAATGGGGCCTGGGCGAGCCGGACACCACCGGCGTCCCCACGCGCATGGGCTTCGACTATTTCTTCGGCTACCTCAACCAGAAGCACGCCCACAACCACTACCCGGATTACCTCTGGGAAAACGAGACCCGGGTGGACATTCCCGAGAACGTGCAGGACGGGAAGCACGAGGGCGTCTGCGCGCAGTGCGGCGTTTACGCCGACGACCTCTTCGCGGACAAGGCGCTGGCGTTCATCGAAAAGGACCGCGAAAAGCCCTTCTTCCTCTACCTCAGCCACGTCATCCCCCACGCCAACAACGAGCGCGGCGCGGCTCTCGGCAACGGCATGGAGGTGCCCGACTTCGGCCCCTACGCCGACAAGCCCTGGCCCGACCCCATCAAGGGCCACGCCGCCATGATTACCCGCCTCGACAGCCACGTCGGCCGGGTCCTCGACACCCTCCGCGCGAAAGGCCTCGACCGCGACACGATCGTCCTCTTCGCCAGCGACAACGGCGTCCACAAGGAGGGCGGGGTAGACCCGGACTTCTTCAAGAGCTCCGGCCCGCTCCAGGGCATCAAGCGCAGCATGCACGACGGCGGCATCCGCGTGCCCATGGTGGCCTGGGGGCCGGGCCGCGTGCCCGCGGGCGCCGTGAGCGACCAGCTCTGGGCTTTCTGGGACTTCCTGCCCACGGCCGCCGAACTGGCGGGCGCGCAGGCCCCGGCGGGGCTCGACGGCGTCTCTGTCGCCGCCGCCCTCACCGGCGCCGCCAAGATTGACCACCCGCCGCTCTACTGGGAGTTCCACGAGGGCGGCTACTTCCGTGCCGCCCGGATGGGCGACTGGAAGGCCGTCAGCCTCAGTCCCAACGAGCCCACCCAGCTCTACAAATTCCCCGAAGACATCGGCGAGGCGAACAACGTCGCGGCGGACCACCCCGACATCGTCGCAAAGGTGGATGCCTTCATGGCCTCCGCCCGCACCCCCTCCGAACACTGGCCGGGACGCGCGGGAAAGAAGAAAAAGAAGTAGGCCGCGCCACGGAACCTCCAGCATGGCACACCCCCCGCCCGGCCGCCGGGCCTGCATACACACCCTCGGATGCCGCCTGAACCAGGCGGAGAGCGCCCTGCTGTGCGACCAGCTCGCCGCGGCGGGGTATGTGGTCGTGCCTTTCGGCGAGCCCGCGGACCTGGGGGTCGTCCACACCTGCACGGTCACGCGGGAGGCGGACGCGAAGTCGCGGCAGATGATCCGGCAGTTCATCCGGGCGAACCCCGGCGCGCGCACGGTGGTCATCGGCTGCTATGCCCAACTCCGGGGGGCGGACATCGCGGCGATCCCCGGGGTGGACCTCGTGCTGGGGAACGCGGAGAAGATGCGCCTCGCGGAGCACCTCGCCGCGCTGGACGCCGCGCCGCCGGAGGACCGCGTGCGCGCCCCGCGCCTGGGACGCGCGCCGTTCACCCTGCCCTGGACCCCGGACGGCCCGCCCGTCACGCGGCGCATGAACCTCAAGATCCAGGACGGCTGCGACTTCATGTGCAGCTACTGCATCATCCCCTTCGCCCGCGGGCGGTCGCGGTCGCGGCGGCTGGACGACCTCGTTGCCGAGGCGGCCTCCCTCGCGGCGCGCGGCGCGCGGGAGCTCATCCTCACGGGGGTGAACCTCGGGGGCTACGCCTGCGACGGGAAGACGCTGGTGGACGCAGTGGACCGGCTGAACGCCCTGCCCGGCGTGGAGCGGATCCGCATCAGCTCCATCGAGATGACAACGGTGCTTCCCGGGCTGCTGGAGCGCATGGCCGACCCGGCCCACCGCCTCGCGCCGCACCTGCACCTGCCGCTCCAGTCGGGGTCCGACCGCATCCTCGCCGCCATGCGCCGCCACTACACGCGCGCGGAGTACCTGGACACCCTGCGCGCCGCCGAAGCGGCCGTGCCCGGCATTGGCCTCGGCGCGGACGTGCTCGCGGGCTTCCCCGGCGAGACGGAGCAGGACCAGGCGGACACCCTGGCCCTCATCGCCGAAAGCCCCCTGGCCTACCTGCACGTCTTCAAGTACTCCCCCCGGCGCGGTTCGGCGGCCGAGCGCCTGCCCGAGAAGGCCGACCCCGAAACGGCGAAAAGGGGAAGCGCCGCCCTGCGCGCCCTCGGCGCGGCAAAACACCGCGCCTTCCAGGAGCGTCACTTGGGGCGGACGGTCGAGGTGCTTTTCGAGGACCGCGCGGGCGGCTGGTGGACCGGATTCACGGGGAGCTACCTGCGCGTCGGCGTCCGCGGCGGGGAAGACCTGGCCAACCGCATCGGCCGGGTGGCGGTGGAGGCCGCGCACAAGGACTTCGTCACCGGCACCCTCGACGGCCCCCTCCGCTGAGGGGGGGGCGCGTTTCGCGCGCTTGCAGACACCCGGGCCTTCCGCCCAAAAGGCCGTGACCCCCGTGTCCGGCGGAGCCCGGCAGCCGCGAGAAACTTGACACACGGCGGGGTTAACCGCTATGCTACCCGTCCTGTGCGGACGCGGTGTGTCCGCGTGCGTGTCTTTTTGCCGGAGACGGCGTCAGGCCGTTTCCCGTGAAAAACCACTGAACCCGGCGCGGGACACGTCCGCGCCGAAACGAAGGACCATCGGAAACTGACATGGCGAGATATCTCGGACCGAAGCACAAGTTGAGCCGCCGCATCGGGAAGTGCATCTGGGGCAAGCCGAACAGCCCCGCCGCGAAGCGCCCCTATCCGTCCGGACAGCACGGGCCGAACCTTCGGCGCAAGCTGTCGGTGTACGGCACGCAGCTGCTGGAGAAGCAGAAGCTGCGCATGTACTACGGCGCGATCATGGAGAGGCAGATGCGCCGGATTTTCGACAAGGCGCGGCGGCTGGGCGGCAACACGGGCACCAACCTGATGATGTTGCTGGAGTCCCGGCTGGACTGCGTGGTCTGGCGGATGGGCTTTGCGCCGACGATCTTCGCCGCGCGCCAGCTGGTCACGCACTGCCACATCCTGGTGGACGGCGAGAAGGTCAACATACCGTCCTTCCAGGTGAAGCCGGGCATGGCCGTTTCGGTCCGTCCGAAGAGCCGCAAGATTCCGATGATCATGGAAGGTGCGGAGCACCCGCCGGTGCAGATCCCCGAATTCCTGGACCGGGCGCCCAAGGCCTTCGAGGGCAAAATGATCGCCACGCCGAACGCGGCCACGATTCCGTACCAGGTGGACACGAACAGCATTATCGGTTTCTACTCCCGGTAATCCGGTTCCGAATGCGTTATCTTCCTGGCGGACCGCGCCATCGGCGGTTCGCCAGCCTTTTTTTTGCGATGGAAGGGCCGTTTCCCGGCGCCGCGCGGCGCGGGGCAGGAGCTTAAGGCATGAGCATTGAAGTCGTCGTCGGAGCCAACTGGGGGGACGAGGGCAAGGGGCGGATGGTGGACTACCTGGCGCAGGACGCGGATTTCGTGGTCCGGTTCCAGGGCGGGAACAACGCGGGCCACACGGTGGTCAACGAATTCGGCGAGTTCAAGCTGCACCTGCTGCCGTCGGGCGTGTTCAACCCGAACGTGGTGAACATCCTCGGGCCGGGCATGGTCATTGACCTCCAGGGGCTGGCCGGGGAGATTGCCGACCTGAAGGCGCGGGGCATCACGCCGAACCTGCGCGTGTCGGACCGCGCGACGATCTGCTTCCCCTTCCACCGGATGGAGGACGGCTGGGAGGAGGACCGGCTCGGCAAGAACGCCTACGGCTCCACGCGGCGCGGCATCGCCCCGGCCTACGGCGACCGCACGATGAAGAAGGCGATCCAGACCGGCGAGCTGCTGTATCCGGAGCGCTTCAGGGAGCGGCTGGCGTCGGTCTGCGAGTGGAAGCTCCAGAAGGCGGAGCGCTTCTACGGGCGCACGGGCGAGTTCACCTTCGAGGAGATGCTGGCGTGGTCGGAGGCGGCGGCGGAGACGGTCGCCCCGCTCATCTGCGACACGTCGGTGCTGCTGGAGGAGGGCGCGCGCGCCGGGAAGAAAATCCTCTTCGAGGCGCAGCTCGGCACCCTGCGCGACCTGAGTTTCGGCATCTACCCCTACACCACGTCGTCCTGCACGCTGGCGGCCTACGCCCCCATCGGCGGCGGGCTCTTTGGCCGTCCTGCGGACCGTGTGGTGGCGGTGGTCAAGGCGTTCTCCACCTGCGTGGGCGAGGGCCCCTTCGTCACGCTCATGGAGAAGGACCTGGCGGACCGGCTGCGCGAGTCGGCCAAGGAGTACGGCGCGGCGACGGGCCGCCCCCGGACCATCGGCCACTTCGACGCCCTGGCCACGCGCTACGGCGCGCAGGTGCAGGGGGCCACGGAAATCGCCCTCACCAAGCTGGACAGCCTGACCGGCATGCCCTCGCTGAAAATCTGCACGCACTACACGCACGGGGGAAAGGTCTACGACCGCTTCCCCCTGAACGCGGTCCTGGAGGAGGCGGCGCCGGTGTACGAGGAGACGGCGGGCTGGTCGGAGGACATCTCCGGCGTCCGCAAGTTCGCCGACCTGCCCGAGGCCGCGCGGAAGTACGTCCTCCGCATCGAGGAGCTGGTGCGGTGCCCCATCCGCTTCGTGTCCGTCGGGCCGGAGCGGGAGGCGCTGATTGACCGGGGGGCGCGCGGCTGAGGCCGGCCCGAGAAGACGCCCCATGCCAGAGACAACCATTCCATTCCCCCCCCTCGGCGCGGTCGGGCCCCTGGTCGCCGCGCTCCGGGAAAAGGGGCGCCGCGCCGCCCTGACGGGGGCGTGGGGCTCGGCGAAAACCCTGGCGGCCGCCCAGGCCGCCGAGGCCCTGGGCGCGCCCCTGTTCGCCGTGGCCCCCGGGCGCGTCGAGGCCGAGGCGCTCCACGACGACCTCTGCACCCTCTTCGGCGAGGAGCGCTGCGCCCTCTTCCCCGCGTGGGAGGTGCTTCCCACGGACCTCATGAGCCCGTCGGACGACATCGTGGCGGAGCGCATGAACACCCTGGAGCGCATGCTCGCCGCCCGCGACGCGGGCGCGCCGCTGCATGTGGCGGCCCCCTTGCGCGCGGTCATGCAGTATGTGGCCGACCAGCGCCGGCTGCGCGCGGACACGCTCACCCTGCGCGAGGGGGAGGAGCGCGACCTGGACGACCTGCTGGCGCAGCTGGTCAAACTCGGCTACGAGCGCGATGTGATGGTGGAGCGGCGCGGGGATTTCAGCCTGCGCGGCGGCATTCTGGACGTGTTTCCCATCTCCTCCGAGCTGCCCTTCCGCCTGGAGTTCTTCGGCGACCGCATCGAGTCCCTGCGCCTCTTCGAGCCCGAGACCCAGCGCAGCGTGGGCAAGGCCGTCTCCGTCACCCTGGCGCCCCGGTCGGAGAAGGCCCTGCTGGCCGAGGGCCTGCGCGCCGGACGCCACAAGGCCGCCCTCACGGAGTACCTGCCCGGCAACACGCTGGTGCTCGCGGACGAGCCCGTGTCCCTCGCGGAGAAGGCCGCGGAGATCGCGGAGCAGTCCCGGAACAACCCCTTCTTCATGTCGCCGGAGGACCTGGAGAAACGCCTCGGCGCGTTCCGCCGCCTGGACGCGGCGCAGTCGCCCTTCGACCCCCTTCCGGGCGTGAAGCCCGTGCGGATGGCCACACTTTCGGTCATGAACTTCAGCGGGCGCGGCCCGGAGTTCTGGGAGCAGATGCGCCGCTGGGAGCAGGAGCGCTACGCCGTCACCCTGTTCTGCGTGAACACGGGCGAGCAGCGCCGCCTGCTGGAGCTGCTGGAGGAGCAGGGGTTCATGCCGGGGCGCGGCGGGGACTTCGACCTGCGCGTGCGGGTGGGGCGGCTTCGGGCGGGTTTTGTGTCGCCCGCGGACCGGCTGGCCGTCCTGAGCGAGGGCGAGATCTTCGGCCGCCACTACGTGCGCCGCCGCCGCCGCCGCTTCGAGGCGGGGGCCGCGGTCACGCAGTTCAGCGACCTGAAGGCGGGCGACTACATCGTCCACGAGGTCCACGGCGTGGGCCGCTACCTGGGTCTGAAACGCTTCGCCGGGAAGGCGGGCGACTACATGGCCCTTCAGTACGCGGGGGGCGACACGGTCTACGTGCCCATCACGCACATGGACCAGATACAGAAGTTTGTGGGCGGCGAGGGCGCGCTGCCGAAGATGGACCGCATCGGCGGGGCGAGCTGGGCGCGGCGGCGCGCGCGCGTGAAGAAGGCGGTCCGCGAGATGACGGACGCGCTGGTGCGGCTCTACGCCGCGCGGGAGACCGTGCGCGGCCACGCGTTCGGCCCGGACACCCCGTGGCAGCACGAGTTCGAGGACGCCTTCGAGTACACCGAAACGCCGGACCAGGCGCGGGCCATCGCGGAGACCAAGCGGGACATGGAGTCGCACCGGCCCATGGACCGGCTCATCTGCGGCGACGTGGGCTACGGCAAGACGGAGGTGGCGCTGCGGGCGGCGTTCAAGGCCGCCATGGACGGCAGGCAGGCCGCCGTGCTCGCGCCGACGACCGTGCTCGCCCAGCAGCACTACAACACCTTCCGCGAGCGCATGGCCGACTACCCCGTGCGGATCGGCCTGCTCAACCGCTTTCGCACGCCCGCCCAGATCCGCGAGACGGTCCACCAGCTCCGCGACGGCGAGCTGGACATCGTCATCGGCACGCACCGGCTCCTGTCCAAGGACATCGTGTTCCGCGACCTGGGCCTCGTGGTGATTGACGAGGAGCAGCGCTTCGGCGTGGCGCACAAGGAGCGGCTCAAGCAGCTGCGCACGCATGTGGACGTGCTGACGCTGTCGGCCACGCCCATCCCGCGCACGCTCCACATGTCCCTCATCGGCATCCGCGACATGAGCGTCATCAACACGGCGCCCAACGACCGCCTGCCGATCCACACCTGCGTGGAGGCGTGGGACGCCAACCTGATCCGCGAGGCCGTGGAGCGCGAGCTGGCGCGCCAGGGCCAGGTCTTCTTCCTGCACAACCGCGTGCAGACCATCGAAAAGGCCGCCGCCTTCGTCGGCAAGCTCGTGCCGCGCGTGCGCGTCGGCGTGGGCCACGGCCAGATGCCCAAGCACGCCCTGGAGGAGGTCATGACGGCCTTCGTCAACCGCGAGCTGGACGTGCTGGTCTGCACGACCATCATCGGCTCCGGCATTGACATCCCCAACGCGTACACGATCATCGTGGACCGGGCGGACCATTTCGGGCTCAGCCAGCTCTACCAGATCCGAGGCCGCGTGGGCCGCTACAAGCACCGCGCCTTCGCCTACCTCCTCGTGCCCGGAGACCGCGCCCTCACCGAGGACGCCCAGCTCCGCCTCAAGGCCCTGGAGGACTTCTCCGCCCTCGGGTCGGGCTACCGCATCGCCATGCGCGACCTCGAAATCCGCGGCGCCGGCGACCTCCTCGGCGCGGACCAGGCCGGGCACATCGCCGAGGTCGGCTATGAGACCTACCGCCAGCTTATCGAGGACGCCGTGGCCGAGGCCCGCGGACGCCCCGCGCGCCGCCGCCAGCTCCCGCCCCTCGACGCCCCCGTGGACGCCCACATCCCCGAGGACTACATCCCCACGGGCCAGCAAAAGATGACCATGTACCGGCGGCTGGCGGGCGTCGGCTCCGTCGAGGAGCTCCGCGAACTGCGCGACGAGCTGCGCGACCGCTTCGGCCCGCCGCCCGCGCCCGTGGACCGCCTGCTCCAGGTGATGGAGGCCCGCGTGCTCGGGCTGGACGCGGGGGCCACCGCCGTCCGCGCCGGCCGCGCGGAGATCTTTGTGGCATTTGAAAGCGCCGCCACGCTTCCCCAGGCCGGCGAGGCGCGGCTCCGCCGCCTCTTCCAGGGAAGGCTCCGCCTCGACCTCCACGACAAGCCCGCCGCCGTGCTCACCCTGCCCCCCGCCGCCGACCCCCTCCGCGAATGCCTCGACTTCCTCCAAGTCCTCGCCCGCGAACGCGCCGGAGAGGGGGACGGGGAGGAGGAGTAGGCCGCCGCGCTGGTGACATGCGCCAGAAGGCCAGGCTAGAGCCTGGCGCTCCCAGGGGGCGCGATGGGCCGGTCATCCAACGGCCGCCGCGCTCCTGCAACACCACGGCTTCGACGTGTCCCTTACCCCGAAAGGACAGATACCCGCCGGTCAGTGCGCCCTGCCCCCCCCAGCGCACGGATAGCCGCCGGTCAGTGCACCCTGTCCCCCCAGCGCACGGGTAGCCGTCGGTCAGCGCACCCTGGGATCGCCAGGCTCCAGCCTGGCTGGGTCCACTCCACGGCCCAAGTACGGCGCGTTGACCCAAGAACATGCCTGGAGAGCGAAGACAAGGCCGCCGGGACGGCGGCGCTACGGGCGCGCTGACCCAACATGGAGCATGGAAGGCGAAGACAAGGCCGCCGGGACGGCGGCGCTACGTGGGCGTCGTCCACCGGTTGTCTCCGTAGGGGCGAATCATCCTTCGCCCTCTTTCCGGGAACGCCAATCTCACCCCCTGCCGGGTTTCTCCTCCCCCAGGAGGATGCGGTGCTGGCGGAGGCGTTCGGCGTCGGTGCGGGCTACGGGGAGGGGGTTCCCCTGGGGGTCTATGCCCGCGTAGTACATGGCGGTGGCGACGGTGCCGGGGGTGGGGATGAAGCACTGGACCTGACGGGGCCGCCAGCCGCGGGCTTCCAGCCAGCCGGCGAGGGCGCGCATGTCGTCGTCCGTGCAGCCGGGGAAGGCGGTGATGAGGTAGGGGATGACGTACTGCTCCTTGCCCGCGCCGCGGGTGCCCTCGTCGAAGAGGCGCAGGAATTCCTCGAAACGGGCGAAGGGGGGCTTGCGCATGAGGCGCAGCACCTTGTCGTCGCAGTGCTCGGGGGCCACCTTGAGCTGCCCGCCCACAAACTCACCCACCAGCGCGCGCAGGAAGTCCCCGTCGTTGTCGGCGAGGTCGTAGCGGATGCCGCTGGCGACGCGGACATGGCGGACGCCGTCCAGGGCGGCGATCCGGCGCAGGAGGTCCAGATAGGCGTTCTCGTCGGGCCGGAAATGGCGGCAGACCCGCGGCGTGAGGCAGTCGGGCCGGGCGCAGGCGTCGGGGTCGGCGGCGCAGCGGGCGCGCCACATGTTGGCCGTGGGTCCGCCCACATCGCTGATGGACCCCTTCCACGCCGGGTGCCGCGTGAGGGCGCGCGCCTCCTCCAGCAGGGAGTCCGCGCCGCGCGACTGGATGCGGCGGCCCTGGTGCAGGGCGATGGAGCAGAAGGTGCAGCCTCCGGCGCAGCCGCGGTGCGCGGTCATGCTGAAGCGGATCATCTCGGCGGCGGGCACGGGCTCCCGGTGCGAGGGGTGCGGGTCGCGGGTAAAGGACAGGCCGTGGAGCCGGTCCATCTCCGCCTCCGACAGGGGCACTGCGGGGGGCGTAAAGACGACCTGCCGTTTTCCGCAGGCCTGCACGGCCCACTGGACGCCCTGGTGGGTCTGGCGCTCCAGCGCGAGGGTGGCGCGCATGAGCGCCTTGGGGTCCGCGAGGATGTCCTCATGCGACGGCAGGCGCACCCAGTCCGCCGGGGGCGGCGCGCCGGGCAGGTCCCCCAGCCGCTCCTCCGACGCCGCGCAGCACGCGGTGCCCGGGATGCCCGCCAGCGCCTCCGCAGCCGGGGTGTCCGGCGCGCGCGCCTCCAGCCGCCGCGCAACCTCCAGCACGGCGCGCTCGCCCATGCCGCAGACCACGAGGTCGGCCTTGCTGTCGAGGAGAATCGGGCGGCGCAGGCTGTCGCTCCAGAAGTCGTAGTGGCTGGCGCGGCGCAGGGACGCCTCGACGCCCCCCAGCACCACGGGCAGGCCGGGGAAGGCGTGGCGCACGAGGCCGGTGTAGACGATGCACGCGCGGTTGGGCCGCGCGCCGTGGCGGTCGCCGGGGGTGTAGGCGTCGTCGTGGCGGAGTTTGCGGAAGGCCGTATAGTGCGCGAGCATCGAGTCCAGCGCGCCCGCCGTCACCCCGGCGAAAAGTCGGGGCCGCCCGAGGCGCAGGAAGTCCTCCGGCGTGTCCCAGCGCGGCTGGGCGATGATGCCCACGCGGTACCCGTGGGCCTGGAGCCACCGGCCGATGAGCGCCGCGCCGAACGACGGGTGGTCCACATAGGCGTCCCCCGTCACCAGCAGCACGTCCAGCGCCTCCCAGCCGAGGCGGTCCATCTCCTCCCGCGACACGGGCAGCGGCGCGGGCCCGGCCTCCCGCGGCGGACGCGCGCGCCCCCCGCCCCCGGACCGTGCCGGGGCGGGGGCGGGTCCGCGCGGCGGGCCGCCGCGTTGGGGGGGACGCTGTCCGCGCATCATGCTCTCCCGTGGGTGGGCCCTACTTCTTCGGCGGGTAGGCGTCCGGCAGGATGCTCACACCCGTGGTGAAGACGAAGGGGAAGGGGAAGTCGCCGTTGGGGAACTCCATCTCCAGGAAGAAGGCCGTCCAGCCCTTTTCCGGGGCTTTGACGTCCGTGGTGTAGACGCCGTCTGCGGACAGGGGAAACTCGACGGCCTCGTGCTTCTTGCCGAGGGTTTCCAGCCGGAAGTCGCGGGCGTCGGGGTTCACGGCCTTCCACAGGCGCACCGCCGTCGGCTTGGTCTCGCAGCGGACCGTGAGCGATCCGTCCGTGGCACGGTCCCAGGCGAACTTCGGACGCGGCGTGCCCGCCATGAGGGCGTGGTAGAAGCCCGCGATGCGGAAATAGGCGTCGGCGTTCAGGCCGTGGTCCGTGTTCGGGAAATAGCAGAGGAACTTCTCGTCCTTCAGCCCCTCCCAGTAAAAGCGCCAGGAGTCCGCCGGGAAGAACTGGTCGCCCGCGGAGTTGCAGACGTACTTTGGCATGGTCAGCCGGTCGCGGTAGCTGTACGGGTCCACGACGTCCAGCAGCGCCTTCATCTCCGGCGTGTGCAGCCGGTCCGTGATCTTCATGTCCACATAGTCGGAGACCGAGGGCGCCCAGAACCCGTAGGCGTTGATGTGGTTTTCGAGCGAGGGGATGAAGTTGAGCACGTCAATGACCGCCGGGGCGATGCCGATGACCCGCTTGTCCACCGCCGCGACGGTCCAGGTGGTCCAGCCGCGTTTGGACCCGCCCGCCACGAAGAATCCGTCCGTCTGCGGGAACTCCTTCTGCACGAGGTCCATGGCGCGGACCACGGCCTTCGTCATGGGCAGCCGCGCCAGCCAGACCGGGTCGCCGCCCTGGAGGAACTTGTCCCACCCGTAGGTGATCAGCTCGTCCTCCTTGCGGCCCTTCTCGGCATAGCGCGGGTCCGTCTCGTCCGGGAAGCGCAGGGGCTGGTTGGGGATCTGCCTCACCTGCGCCACAATGGACTTTGTCGCCAGGGCGATTTTGTCAAAGGGGTCGTTCTCCGGCGAGGGCTCCGCCTTCAGCGGGTTGCCGCCGCCGCCGATGAACATCATCGCCTTCGTGAACGCCGTCTCCTTCGGCACCGTCACCACCACCTCGTGCTCCCACAGCGGGCGGTCCACCTGCGACGCGTCCAGCCACGTCTGCGAGACCATGTGGTAGAGGTAGGTGGTCGCCGCCGCACTCTCGGACTTCCCCGCCAGGGTGTACTTGAACGCCGGGTCCGGCGCCGCCACATAGTCGTCCAACGGCGTCGCAACCGCCACCGCGCACCCCAGCATGCACACCGCCGCCGCCAGGACAAGCCGTCCAAACATCATCTGCCTGCGCGTCATCGGAAATCTCCTGTCCGGCGGGAAGCCGGTCTGGTTGCCTCGGGAAGGCGGTCAGTGTGACACACTCTCCCTGAAAACACAACATGCGGGCGGTTCATCGGTGTTCATCCCTGTTCATCGGTGGTTCTCCTTAGAGGAGGGAGGCAACCACCGATGAACACCGATGAACACCGATGAGGAAGGAAGATGCCGCAGCGGCCGGGGAGAGGGCAGGAGCGGAGGGCGGCGAACCGCACGGGCGGCTTTCCTCACTCGCCCGTGAGTTCGCGCAGGATGCCCTCCCGGTGGGCGAAGAAGTCGCTGGCGACGCGGTAGTGCTCGGTCTCCTCGTAGGGCGTCACGGTGATGCCGTCCGCGGACAGGACGTGGATGCGCGCGCGGGGATAAGCCATGAGTATGGGCGAGTGGGTGGCGATGATGAACTGGGAGTTCTCCCGCGCGAGCCCGGCCATCAGGGACAGCAGCGCCATCTGGCGCGTGGGGGAAAGCGCGGCCTCCGGCTCGTCGAAGACATACAGGCCGTTGCCCCGAAGCCGCTTCGTCATGAGGGTCATGAACGCCTCGCCGTGGGAGCAGGCGTGGAGCGACTCCCCGCCGTAGGGAACCAGCCCGCCGTCCGCTTCCAGCGACTCGAGGTAGGTGGCGGCGTTGTAGAAGGTCTCGGCGCGGAGAAAGAAGCCGTCCCGGGGTCGGCGCACGCCGCGCACGAGGCGGAGGTGCTCATGGAGTCCGGCGTGAGTCTCCCTGGTCGAGAAGTTGAAGTTGCGGCTGCCGCCCTCCGGATTGAAGCCTGCGGCCACCGCGAGGGCCTCCAGCAGGGTGGATTTACCCGTGCCGTTCTCCCCCACGAGGAAGGTGACCTCCGGATGCAGGTCAAGGGTGTCCAGATGCCGGACGGCGGGGATGTTGAAGGGGTACTCGGCGAACGAGGGCACCCCCTCCCGCTTCAGGGACACGCTGCGGAGGAACTGGTCTGAAAGCATGGCGCGCGGACTCCCGGCCCCTTCCGGGGCGGTTGATTTTCCGCCGGAGGCGCGCCTATAGTCAATTCATGGTTCGGTGACCGGCCCGGGGGCTGGAACCGGACACCACCCGGACGGGCCGGAGAGGTGTCATGGGCGCATGGTTTTTGCCAACCTTCGAGGGGGAGCTGGAAACGCCGGAGGGGGCGGAGGAGGCGCTGGCGCGGGTTACGCGCGCCTTAAAGGAGCGCCGCCTGTTCCCCTTCACGAGCCCCCGCTGGCGGTATGAGATTGTGGAGTCCAGCCGGAACCGCCTGCGGTTCCGCGCGGCAAATCTGGCCACGGAAATCACCATCGGCCTGAACGACGTCTTCATGGAAACCTACGGCGGCAGGGCGCTGCGCTACAGCGTTTCGTCCTTCAAGTGGATTCTCTATGTCGTCGCGCTGGCGGGGGGCATCATGGCTTTCCAGGGCGCGCTGTTTCTGGTGCTGCCGTCTGTTGGCAACGGCATGACCGGCGGAAACCCGGGCGCGCCCGTCTGGCTTCTTGCCGTGTCGCTCTTCTTCTTCCTCGTGGTGTTTTCCATGATCATGCTCCTGGTGCACCGCCCCATGGCCCGCCGGATGCTCGAGGCGCGGCTGCGCGCGGTCATTGCGGGGACGGATCCGGACGCGTCGCCGGAGGGGCGATTCATGACCAACAACGGCTACCGGTACCGGTCTGAGGCGACCGTCTGGGGGCTGCCGCTGGTCAGCATCGCCGTCGGCCCCAAGGACGGAAGCCTGCGGGGGGTCGCGAAGGGGGTTATCGCCGTCGGCGACGTGGCGGTGGGCGTGGTGGCCGTGGGCGGGGCGGCGTTCGGTGGGGTGGCGCTTGGAGGGCTGGCCGTGGGTGCCCTGGCCGTGGGCGGGGCGGCGCTCGGCCTGACGGCCTTTGGCGGCCTGGCCGTGGGACTCCTCGCGTTCGGGGGGCTGGCCGTGGGGGTCGGTGCCGTGGGCGGACTCGCCATTGGCATTTCGACTTTCTCCCCCGGCCCTTAATGCTAAGATGACCCCGCATGCGCGGCGGGATGCGCCGGCGCGGGGAGTCTTCCTTATGGCGCAAAAAATCGTGGTCACGGGCGCGGGCGGGTTTGTGGCGGGGAGCATTCTGGCGCAGGCGGGGTCGGCGGTGGGACTGCATGCCGTCACGCGGGGAAAACCGCTTCTGGAGCGGCCCGGCATCGTGTGGCATGCCGTGGACCCCGGCGACGGGACCCCGGTGGCGGAGCTCATCCAGGCCCTGCGGCCGGACGCGGTGATCCACACCGCCGCCATCGCGGACATTGATTATTGCGAGGCCCACCGCGACGAGGCGGAGCGGGTGAATGTCGCGTACACGCGCGCCGTGGCGCGCGCCTGCGCCGCCACCGGCGCCCGGCTGGTCCACTGTTCCACGGACACGGTTTTCGACGGGGAGACGGGCCAGTATGCCGAGGACGCCCCGGTCCACCCCCTGAACTTCTACGGCGAAACCAAGGTGCGGGCGGAGGAGGCGGTGCGCGCGGCGCTGGCGAACGCCGTGGTCGCGCGGGTCTCGCTGGTGATGGGCCTGCCGGTGCTGGGGGTCGGCAACTCGTTCCTCGCAAAGATGATCGCGGCGTTCAAGGAGGGCCGCGAGGTCGGCGTGCCGCCGAACGAGATCCGCAGCGCCGTGGACGTGGCCACGCTGGGCCTCGCCCTGCTGGAGCTGGCGGGCCACCCCTTCACGGGGACGATGCACCTGTCGGGCAACGACCGCCAGAGCCGGGTGGACCTGGTGCGGCGGGTCGCCCGCCATTTGGGGTATCCTGAAAGCCTCGTGGTCCCGAAGGACCCGGGGAACATCCCCGGCCGCGCCCCGCGGCCCCGGGACGTGTCGCTGGACAACACGCTCGCGCGCAGGACCCTCTCCACGCCCATGGCGGGCACGGAGGAGGGGCTGGACCGCGTGCTGGCACTGGAAAGGAAGACGAGACGTGGTGCCCAAGATTCTGTTTGAGCTGGAGAGCAAGTTCGGCTCCACCTACGGCGAGGAGGAGCAGGCCGCGATGATGCGGGTCCTGCGCGAGAACGCGCCCACCTCGGGCGACCACTGCATCGCCTTTGAGCGGGCCTTCGCGGAGTACTGCGGCACCGCCCACGCGCGGGTCGTCTCCAACGGCACCGCCGCCCTGTTCCTCGCGCTCCTGGGCGCGGGGGTCGGCCCGGGCGACCGCGTGCTGACGACGCCCCTCACCTGGATCGCCACGGCGGCGGCGGGCGTCACCCTCGGCGCCGAGGTGGACTTCGTGGACATTGACCCCGACACCTACAACATGGACCCGGCCCGGCTGGCGGAGAAGATCACGCCGAACACGAAGGCCGTGCTGCCGGTCCACCTCTACGGCCAGTGCTGCGACATGGACGCGATCCTCGGCCTCGCCCGGAAGCACGGTTTCGCGGTGATTGAGGACGCCTGCCACGCCGTCGGCGCGGAGCACAAGGGCCGCAAGGCGGGCAGCATGGGCGCGGCGGGCTGCTTCAGCTTCCACGAGCAGAAGAACATGTCCACCCTCGGCGAGGGCGGCGTCATCACCACCAGCGACCCGGAACTCTTCGAGCGCGCGGCGCTCTACCGCTCCCACTGCACGCGGGTCTACGGCAAGAGCACCAAGTATTGCAGCCTGGACGAGGCGAAACTGCCCATGGGCAAGCGGTTCTGGTGGCAGGACTTCGACGACTGCGGCTACAACTTCCGCATGACGGACATGCAGGCCGCCGTGGGGATCGTGCAGCTGGCGAAACTGGACGCCCTCAACGCCCGCCGCGCCGAGGTGACCGCGCAAATCCAGGAGGGGCTGGCCGGGGTGCCCGGGCTGAAACTGCCCAAGGCGCGCCCGGAGAACAAGCACGTGTGGCACCTGTGCCCCATGGAGATTGACGCCGCCGCCTTCGGCATGGGCAAGGACGACTTCGTCTACGCCATGCGCGAGGAGCACGGCGTCCGCATCGGCACGCACTACATCCCCCTGCACTGGACCACGGCGTTCCAGAAGCGGGGTTTCCGGCGCGGGCAGTTCCCCGTGGCCGACGCCGCGGCGGAGCGGCTGGTCACCCTGCCGATCCACCCCCGGCTGACCGACGAGGGCATCGCACACCTTGTTTCGAGCATCAAGGCCCTGTGCCGCCGTGGATGACCGTCCGGAGGTGAGCCCGCGCACGGCGGCCCTGCTGGCCGCGTTGCTGCTGTGCCTCGCCGCCGCGAATCTCTGGTGGCTTGCGAACGACCGCCATCCGTGGTGGCTCGACGAGCAGGTGCATCTGGAGAAGACCCGCGAGGTCTACCAGGCCCTGTTCCTCGATGATGCCCCCCTGCCCGCGCGCGTCGCCGCCGCGTTCCGCGTGCCCCCGGGCAACCCCGCGCATCCGCCGCTCCTGTACTGGTCCGGCGCGCTGCTCATGGGTGTCTTCGGCTACCACCCGGACATCATGACCGCCGCGAACACCCTGTGGTTCCTCCTGCTGCTGCTGGGGGTGTTTGCGCTTCTGCGGACCTGGCTCCCGCCGGGGGAGGCCCTGTGGGGCACCGCATTGGCCGGGCTCACGCCCGGCGTCTTTGCGCTGTCGCGGTATTTCATGACCGACTACCCCGCCGCGTGCCTCGTTGTGTGGGGCGTGTGCGCCCTCGCGCGGAGCGAGGGCTTTGCCCGCACGCGCTGGGTCCTGCTCTTTGCCGGGGTGAACGCCCTCGCGCTCCTCGCGCGCACCGTCGCCCCGGCGTATTACCTCGCGCCGCTCCTCTGGGTGCTGGCGGCGGGGGGCTGGGCCGCGCTGAGGGGAACACGGACCAACACGGACCGACACGGACGGAACACGGACGAAGCAGGCAGCGAGGGCCCGGGGTCCGCGCCCCCTGGGACCGCCAGGCTCCAGCGGGACCGGGCCGGGGGATGGCGCCCCGCGCTGCGCTTCGCCCTCCACCTGATCCTGCCCCCCCTGGCGGCGCTCCTGCTGGCCGGGCCGTGGTATGCCGTCCACCGCGACGCCTTCCTCGGCTACTGGACCGGTCACCGCGCGGCGGACACGCCGCCCTTCGCCTTTGTGGAGACGTCCGCCCCCGCCGCCCCGCGCGCGGGCCTCACGCTCATGGCCGAGCAGGCGCAGGGCGCGAAGGACCAGAAACCGGCCGCCACAAAGCCGAAACCCCAGCCCCCGCGCGGTCCCCTCGACCCCGTCCTGCGGCCCGCCGTGCCGTGGTCGCGCTATCCCGTCTTTGTCATCAACAACGGACTCTTCCTGATCCCCTTCCTGCTGGCGCTGGCGGGGGCTGTCGCCGCTCTGGCCGTGCCCCGGTTCCGGCGGATGGCGGGCTTTCTCGGCCTGTGGATCCTGGGATCGTGGGTGCTGTTCACCGTGCTGTTCCGTTTTGGAACCCCGCGCTACGCGCTCCCCGTGCTGCCCGCGCTGGCCGCCTTTGCGGCCCTGCCCGCGCTCCTGCCCCGGCGGCGGGCGGTGCGGTGGGCCTGCCAGGGCGCCTGCCTCGCCGTGTTCGCCGTGCCATGGTTCGTGCTGACAGTCCAGCCCGTGCCGGGGCTGCGCGGTCTCTGCCTGCCCCTCACCCCCGACGCCGGGTCGCTGGCCCGGTATGACGAAAAGGGCCTCTACCTCTGCAAGGACCGCCTGAGCATGGGGTTTGCCTATTCCTGGCTCGGCGCGCCGCAGCGCGACAACTATGTGGAGCGCATCTTCGCCGTGATGGCCGCCGAAACCGCCGACCGTCCCGATGCGCCGGGGCAGGACGCCCTCTACGCCGTGGTCAACCTGCGCGGGTTCGGGTTCCAGGACGCCCATTACCGCCCCGGCGACCCCTTCCGCCTCGCGGGCCTGCCGGAGGCGCGGCTGCGCCTCGGCGCGCACCGGAGCACGGTGGAGGAGCTGGAGCCGTTCCTGTCCAGCCTGCGCTTCGTCATCTTCGCCCTGGAGACGGGCCGCGAGGGCGGCGAGGCCGCGTGGACCGAATGGCTCACCGGGCGGGGTTTTCATCTGCTGGACCGCTTCGAGGAGCCGCGCCGCGCCACCGTGCCGGGGTATCTGGTCGCCGTCTTCGCGCGGAACCCCGAGCCCGGCACGGGGCCCGTGACGCCGGAGCAGGTGGAGGCGGCGGACATCCCGGCCCTTTTCACCGCCCTCAACACCCCCGGCGCGCTCCCCGCGCGCGCCGACGCCGACCGCGCCGCCGCCCGGCTCACGGCGCTCCTCGCCGAAGCCGACAAAACCGCCCAGCCCCTCGGCAGCGCGCTGGGGCTCACCGCCCACGCCTGGGAGCCGCGCCCCGGCGGCGGCCTCCGGCTCACCCTGGTCTTCCGCGTGGCCGCGGCGCCCGGCAACGGCACCATCGCCCTCGCCCCCCGCGACGCGGCGGGCGCCGCCCTCGCCCCCGCCCAGTTCCGCCCCGCCCCCCCCATGACCGAATGGCTCCCCGGCGACTACCGCATGGTCCGCCACGACTTCCCGGCGGACACCCCCGCGCCCGCCCAGGTCCAGGTGGCCCTCATCGGCCCCACCGGCGCCCCCGAGCCCCCCGCCGCCACCATCCCCGGGCCGCCGCCGCAACACTGAGCCCCCGCACGACTCCCGGCAGAAAAGACATTCATCCGCAGATTGCGCAGATGACGCAGAGGGTTGATTTCAAAGGACATAGGCGCGACCCATTCCCCCTGTCCATCTCGTCCATCCTGTCCATTTCGTCCATCCCTCCGCCGCATTCCCCAAAAAACCTTTCCGCCCCCCTTGACAAACGGCCAAACTTGTGTTAGTTTATTGATACAATCAGGCAAAGGAGCGGCCCCATGCTCATCACCATCAACCAGAGTGACGGAACCCCGATCTACTTCCAGATCGTCCGTCACATCAAGCACCTGATCGCCACGGGGCGTCTCGGGCCGGGGGACGAGCTCCCCACGGTCCGCGCCCTGGCCCAGCAACTGGTGATCAACCCGAACACCGTGGTCCGCGCCTACCGCGATCTGGAGGCCGCCGGGCTCATCTCGTCGCGGCGCGGCGCGGGCACCCGGGTGGCCGACCGTCCGGTGCCCTATTCGGAGGACGAGTGCCGCCGCATCCTGTCGGAGCGGCTGGACGGCGTCATTGTGGAGGCGAGAAACCTGAACATCCCCCTCGGGAAGGTTGTCGAACTGCTGAAAGAACGCGACCGGGCGCTGCGTCCGGCCGGAAACACAACGCGCAAGGAGGAAGGTCATGAGTAACGGGAACGAGTCGGCGCCGGTGATCGAGGTGACGGGGCTGGGCCGCAAGTACGGCAAAAAGGAGGCGCTCCAGGACGTGAGTCTGCGCGTCGGGTCGGGCGGCGTGTTCGGCCTGGTGGGCGAGAACGGCGCGGGCAAGACCACGCTGATCCAGCACCTGCTCGGGGCGCTGCGGCCCCAGTCGGGCACGGTGCGCGTGTTCGGGGCGGACCCCGCCTACGACCCGCCCGCCGTGCTGTCCCGCATTGGCTACCTTTCCGAGGACCGCGACCTGCCCGGGTGGATGCGCGTCGGCGAGTTTCTCCGCTACATGCGCGCCTTCTACCCCGGGTGGGACGCCGCCTTCGCGGAGCGCATGGTCGGCGAGTTCGGCCTGAACCCCGCCGCGAAGATCCGCAGCCTGTCGCGGGGCGAGCAGGCGCGCACGGGCCTGCTGGCCGCCGTCGCCCACCGGCCCGAGCTGCTGCTCCTCGACGAGCCGTCGTCCGGCCTGGACGCCGTGGCGCGCCAGCAGATCCTCGCCGCCGTCGTGCGCACCGTGGCCGAGGAGGGGCGCACCGTCGTCTTCTCCTCCCACCTCCTCGACGAGGTCGAGCGCGTCGCCGACCACGTCCTCATGCTGCACCAGGGCCGCGTGGTCATGGACATGCCCATGGACGAGGTCAAGGCCCGCCACCGGACCCATCTCCTCCGCTGGGCCGAAGTCCCCGCCGCAGACGCCCCCGCCCTGCCCGGCATGCTCCGCGCCGAGCGCGACGGCCGCGAATGGCGCGTCCTCTGCGATGGCGACCCCGAAGCCCTCGCCGCCGCCGTCCGCGCCGCGGGCGGGGAAATCCTCGAAACCGCCCCCGCCACCCTTGAGGCCGTTTTCGTCGCCCGCGTCGGCGCGTAGGGAAGGGAACGCATCGTGGTGGGTAACACGAAAATGCGCGCCCTCCTCTGGGAGGAGGCGCGGGTTGCGGGCAGCATCGCGGCGGCCATGCTTGCCGTCGGGGTTGTCGCGCTGGTGCCCCTCCGTCTTTCGTACATTGGGCAGCACAACCTCTGGCACCATGTGGGGGATCATGTGCGGGCCGTGGTCATTCTCGTGCCGGCCCTGACGGCGCTGCTGCTGGTGCTGGGCATGGGGAACTCCGGACAGATGCGGGGGGGCGGCTTTCCCCGCCGACTGCTGCGGCTGCCGGTGCGCACCCGCACGCTGGTCACCCTCGCGCTGGTCTCCCGGACGGCGCTGCTGCTCCTTGTGTCCGCTCTGCTTGTGCTGTGCGCGAACCTCCTGTTTGGACAACGGCTGGATTACTCGCCGGTCCTCCTCATTGCGGCGGGGTATCTCGTCATCCAACTGGCCGACTGGGTGCGCCCCGTCGCGCCGATGCTCGCCGTGGCCGCCGTTGCGGCGCTGGCCGCGCTGCTGCCGCAGGCTGACGCCCTGTCCCTGGGTGTCGCGGGGAACGCCCTGCCGTGGACCGCGCTGGCGGCGGGGGGGGCGGTGCTGGCCGGGGCGGTGTGGGGGCTGGGGCTGTGGGTGGTGGACCTCCACCGCCACGGCGAAACGGTCCGCTGGCTGGCCCTGCCGCGCTGGCGGGAGCCCTGGGAGGGGCACTGGACCCCAAAGGCCACCCCCTTCAAATCCCCCTTCGCCGCCCTGTTCTGGTTCGAGATGCGCCGCACAAGCCTCTTTCTTCCCCTCGCGACGGCTCTTTTCTGGGTGCTCGGGGCCGCTCTCATAGCCGGGCTTCAGTGGCCGAAGGGGGACGAGAATTCTTTTGTCATGCCCCCCGACGTCTTTGTATTCCAGATACTGCCCTTCGCGGCGCTGATTCTGGCCGCCTTCGTATGGCACGGGTTTGCTTTTCTCCCCAGCATCTCGGCCAGTGGAAAACGAGGGTTCGCAGGTCCTTCGCCGGTGCTGCCTGCCCCCCCCGGTGCCCTGGGGTCAGCGCGTCTCGCTGGGGCCGCCCTCAATCTGTCCCTGGCCTTGGGTATGGCCTGGACAACGCAGGTAGTGCATTTTTTGGTCATGGACGGGGGCCGCTATGGCCAAATGCTGGCGCGGGGACTGGCCGAGGACACCGTGAGCGTCCGCGAGGCGGTGATTAGCCTGCTGGGGCCCGGGCTGGTGGTGGCGGGCGCGTGCTGGGTTCTGATGACGTCCTTCTACGGGATCGTGTTTCTTTTTCTGGCAAGGCATGTGCTGTTCATTTCGCCCGACTTGTACGACTACTATTCGCTCGGTCTGTTTCTCTTCTTGATCATCGTTCTGCCGTTTCCCGCACTTTTTCTTGCCGAGGCCTGGGCAGGGCGCCATGCCCGCCGGACGGTTGCCGGGGTGATGCTGTTCTGGGCGCTGCTGGCAATGGCCCTCTTTCCCTTTTCCAACGCCGCGCCGCAACGCCAGATACTCGACGTCCTTTTCTGCCTGGGCCTTTCCGGGGCGCTGGTGTCGTGCTGGCCGTTCAGCCTCATCAACCGCTGGGGCTGTACAGGACACCGCGTGCCCGCGTTTCACCGATGCAACCATCCGGCTGTCGGCGGGCGAAAGGCGACGCCCAGAGTCCCGCGTGCGCTTGCGGTGGCGGCAGTGGCCTTGCTCTGTCTCACGGCCTGGCTGCGCTGGCCCTTTGAGCCCGCCTGGCAGAAGGAATTCCGCGACCAGGGACTCCCGGTGACCCTTGAGGAGCTTGAGGCCGCGCACCCGCCCGTCCCGAAGTCGGAAAACCTCGCGGAGCTTCTCCTGGCCGCCGCAGAGGCGGCGTGGCGGATGGAGGAGGAATGGGTGCGCACCCAGCCGGAGTATGGCACTCTGAAGTGGACTTTTCGGGACAGGCAGCCCCTCCGGGGGGAAGTCTCCGTGGAGCGGCGCTCAAAGGTGCCGGCCGACGCCCTGGAGATAACGGCGGCCTACCGCGAAAACGTGGGCAGGCATGTTTCCGCAATGGTGCATGAGGCCGTGACCTCCGGACTGACCCGGAGCCGGTATCCGATGAACATCCGGAAGTTGCTTGAAGACGACAGAAACCATCTCAGCTTTCTTTTTGAGCTGTCCAGGAACCAGTTGGTGGAGGCGTTTCTCGCGGTGATGGAGGGGCGCAATCAGGATGCCGTCACCGCGCTGGCCGACACACTCGGCATGGCGGATTCCCTGCGAGAGGACCCCTTTCTCATATCCCAACTGGGGCGCGGGCGCCTCCTGCAGCAAACGACAAGCGACTTGGAACTGGTGCTCAACCGGACGATCTTGAGCGAGGAGCATCTTGCGCGCCTTCAGACTGCCCTCTTCCATGCCCTGCCGCCAAGGTCGGAGCCCCCCTTCATGGAGCCGTCCTTCCATTTCGAGACCGTTATTGCCATGCACCAGTTGGAGAAGATGCTCGACGGACTGTTCGGAGTCTCAGACAAGCTTGTCATTGTTGACGATTACAGGGAACGGCGCGATTGGGCGCGCGCGATTCTGCGGACTCGGGCATTTCCGGACCGTTCAAAGGGCCATGGGTCACGCGATCTTGTTCCCCGGACTATCCCGCTCATGATGTACGGCATGCTCAGAGGCGCCTTCACCCGCGCCCAGGAGGCCGAATTCCGATTTCGAACCCACGTGAACCTGGCCCGCACCGCGCTGGCAGTGGAGCGGTTCCGGGGGGCGACTGGGCGTTTACCGGAACGGCTGGAGGAGCTGGTGCCGGAATGGCTGGACGAGGTGCCCGCCGACTATTGGAACGAGGGCAAGCCCCTGTCCTACCGCGTGCGGCAGGATGGGGAGTATGTGGTGTACTCCTTCAGTCAGGACCGGGAGGATGACGGCGGGGACGAGGTAAAGAAATGGTGGCGGGACGGCGACATGACCTTCACCGTCGCGCCGCCGGAGGCGCGGGCGGAACTGCGGGTGCCCGCAGTGGAAGGCGCGGAATCATGAGCATCGGGAGGGCGGGGCGATGAACCCAAAGACACGGGCGCTGGTGTGGGAGGAGGCGCGGGTCGCGGGCAGCATCGCGGCGGCCATGCTTGCCGTCGGGGTGTTCATTCTGGCAAGCCTCCGCGTTTCCCATGGCTTCGTGCAGAATCCCTGGAATGTTTTGGGGGACACAGCGCGGGCTGTGGTCATTCTCCTGCCGGCCCTGACGGCGCTGCTGCTGGTGCTGGGCATGGGGAACTCCGGACAGATGCGGGCGGGCGGCTTTCCCCGCAGGCTGCTGCGGCTGCCGGTGCGCACGCGCATGCTGGTCACTCTGGCGCTGGTCTCCCGGACGGCGCTCCTGCTCCTTGTGTCTGGTCTGCTTGTGCTGTGCGCAAACCTTCTGTTCGGCCAACGGCTGGATTACTCGCCCGTCCTGCTTGTCGCGGCGGGGTATCTCGTCATCCAATTGGCCGACTGGGTGCGCCCCGTCGCGCCGATGCTCGCCGTGGCCGCCGTTGCGGCGCTGGCCGCGCTGCTGCCGCAGGTGGACCCCCTTTCCCTGGGTATCGCGGGGAGCGCCCTGCCGTGGACCGCACTGGCGGCGGGGGGGGCGGTGCTGGCCGGGGCGGTGTGGGGACTGGGGTTGTGGATGGTGGACCGCCACCGCCACGGCGAAACGGTCCGCTGGCTGGCCCTGCCGCGCTGGCGGGACCCCTGGGAGGGGCACTGGACCCCCACAGCCGCGCCTTTTAAATCCCCCTTCGCCGCCCTGTTCTGGTTCGAGATGCGCCGCACGAGCCTCTTTCTTCCCCTGGCGACCGTCTGTTTCTGGGTGCTCGGGGCCGCTCTCATTGCCGGGCTTCAGTGGTGGGTGGGGGATGAGGACCACATGCTTGCGCCCCCCGAGGCCCAGGAAATCCTCTTCCAGATGCTGTCCTTCGCGGCGCTGATGCTGGCCGCCTTTATGTGGCAAATGATCTTCCATCGTCCTGATCGCGCGTCCAAGGGAAAGCGCCGGTTCGCTGGTCCCTCACCGGTAGTGCCCGTGCCCCCCGGCGCGCTGGGGTCGGCGCGCCTTGCTGTGGCCGCCCTCAATCTGGCCCTGGCTTTGGGAATCGCCTGGACGGTGCAGGTCGTCCACTTCTTGGTCCTAGACGGGGGCGTTTATGGCGAAATGCTGTCGGGAGGACTGGCCGAAGGCACCGTGAATTTCCGCGAGGCGGTGATTGTGCTGCTGGGGCCCGGGCTGGTGGTGGCGGGCACCTGCTGGGCGCTCATGACCACCCCCTATGGAATCATGGGCCTTCTTTTCATGGCCCAGCATCTCATCCTGATGTTCGCACCGGAGCGCGTATGGGTCCCCATCCTGATCCTTACCTTTTTCGCCCTCCAGTTCCCTGCGGTCTTCCTCGCCGGCGCCTGGGAGGGACACTACTCCCGACGGACAACCGTGGGTGTCATGGCCTTCTGGGTGTTGATGTCGGTGGCCCTTTATCCGTTTTCCAAGGGGCTGCCGGAGGCGCAGGTCGTGAACGCCCTTCTTTGCCTGGGGGTTTCAGGGGCTCTGGCCGCCTGCTGGCCGTCCAGTCTTGGGCAAACGTGGGCAATCGGGAGGCGCGGCATGCCTCTTCTTTACCGGTTCGAGCGCCCGGACTGCGGACACCGGAAGGCAACACCCACCATCCCGCGCGGGCTTGCGGTGGCGGCGGTGGCGGCCCTCTGTCTCGCCGCCTGGCTTCGCTGGCCCTTTGAGCCCGCCTGGAGGCGGGATTTCCGCGCCCAGGGGCTTCCGGTGACCCTGGAGGAGTTCGAGGCCGCCTATCCGCCCGTGCCCAAGGCGGAAAACCTAGCGGACCGCCTCCTGGACGCCGCAAGAGCGGCGAAAGAAATGGAGGAGGCTTGGGTGCGCACCCTGCCGGAATACGGCGATCCGGGGTGGAATCCGCAGGACAGGCAGCTCATCCGGGGGAAGGTGTTGGTGGAGCGGCGCGAAAAGGTGACGGCCGACGCACTGAAGATAACAGCCGCCTACCACGAAAACGTCGGCAGGCATGTGTCCGCGATGGTGCATGAGGCGGTGACCTCCGGACTGACCAGGAGCCGGTATTCGCTGAGCTTCAGGAGGGGGTATGGTCCAGACAGCAGGGATCCTTTCTCCGCTCTTTTTGATCTGTTCCAGATCCAGTCGCTGGAGGCCTTCCTGGCGGTGATGGAGGGGCGCAACCAGGACGCCGTCACCGCACTGACCGACATCCTCGGCATGGCGGACTCCGTGCGGCAGGAGCCCCTCCATTTCGCCCAGATGATTCACGGAGACCTATTGGGGTGGGCGGCAAGCAACGCGCAACGGCTGCTCAACCGGACGGTGTTGGGCGAGGAGGAGCTCGTCCGCCTGCAAGAAGCCCTTTCCCGCGCGCTGCCCCCCGAAGTGGAAGGCCCGTTCAGGGAGACCGCCCTTTATACGGAAACAATTCTGCAATGGGACTACTGGGAGAGGATTTATGGATTGCCCGGTGTCACGGAACAGCTTGTCATGATTGATTACTTCAGGAAATGCCGTGACCACGCCCGAAAAGCGCTGGATCGCCGGGTGCTGTCCGATTTTCCCCGGTGGAACTACTCCAGCAGTCTCTTTCCACGAACGTCGTTCCTCCCGATCTATGTGTCCGGACCTCACCTTGCCTTTTCCTATGAGAGGGAGTTCAGTTGCCGTACCTGGGTGAGCCTGGCCCGCACCGCGCTGGCGGTGGAGCGGTTCCGGGGAGCGACTGGCCGCCTGCCGGAACGGTTGGACGACCTGGTGCCAGAATGGCTGGACGAGGTGCCCGCCGACTATTGGAACGACGGCGAGCCCCTGTCCTACCGCGTGCGGGAGGACGGCGCCTTTGTGGTGTATTCCTACGGCGAGAACCGGACGGACAACGGCGGCGTCGAGGTGGACACAAATTGGCGCCGGGACGGCGATGTGACCTTCACCGTCGCGCCGCCGGAGGCTCGGGCGGAACTGCGTATGCCGGCCGCCGCAGAGGCGGCGTCATGAACCACGGGAGGTGTGAGCGATGAACCCCAAGATACGTGCGTTGATGTGGGAGGAGCTGCGGGCGGGCGGGGCGATTGCCGCGGTGAGCCTGGCCAGCGGGATGCTCTGCGTGGCCGTGGCGCGGGTGCATGTGCAGATAACGGTGATGAACGCGAAGACCGCGGTGGACGCGCTGCGCCTGCTCGCCGGGCTCCTGTCGGACTTCGCGGAAATCCTCCAGGTGTTTACGCTGGGCGTGCCGGCGATGTGCGCGCTGCTGCTGATTTTCAGCGTGGGCAACTCGGGCCACCTGTCGGGCGGGTTTTCCCGGCGGGTGCTGCATCTGCCGGTGACGACGCATTCGGCGGTGGCGGTGTCGCTGTTCCTGCGGCTGGTCGGGGTGATGCTGTTGACGGTTGCGCTGATGCTGTTCGCGGCGCTGCTGGGCTTTCCGCTGTCCGCGCCGGTGGACCCGGAGCTGCTGGGGCATGCGGCGCGCACCGGCGCGCGGATGCGCGTGGCAGTGCCGACTCCCCTTCGCCTGTCGGCGGACCCCGCCGAAGCCCTGCCGTGGTTTTTCGCGCAGGCCACGGCGCGGCCGTGGTCGTCCGTGCTGCTGCTGGGGCTGTTCTATCTGGCGGTGCAGCTCTTTGACTGGCTGCGCAAGATGAGCCTGCCCGTGGCGGCGGCAACCTTTGTGACCGTGTTCGCGGTGCCGTTCAACCCCACGGCGATGACCTGGCTGGCCACCCATTCGGGCGCGCCCGGCAGGGGCATGCCCCCTGCCTTCGCGCTGTTTTTCCTCGCCGCCGCGGCGGTGTCCTATGTGGCGGGGTGGGGGATGGTGCGGCAGTACCGCTGCGGCGATGGGTTCCCGGGATACATTTTGCCGCGCGTGCGGGACTATGTCCCCGACCTGCATTTCGGGACCGCGCGCCCCCTGCGGTCGCCCGCGTCGGCCCTGTTCTGGCACGAGGTGCGCCTGTCGCGCTGGTTGATGCCGGCGCTCACCGTCCCTTTCACGGTGGTGTTCGTCGGAATCATCGCGCTGGCGGGCCCCCAGGGCGGCCGGCTCACGCAAATCACCGTCTTCGCGCCCCTGCTGGGGCTGCTGGCGGCGGCCTTCGTGTGGAACCTGCGCATGACCTGGCGCAACCGTCCCCGAAAAATCCGGCGGGCGGATTTCGACATGCGGCTCCCCGTGCCGCGGGCAGAAGTGGCGCGGGCGCGCATGATGGCGGCGCTGGCCAACCTGGCGGCGGCGGTCGGGCTGCTCTGGGCGGCGCACACGGCGGCGTTCCTGTTCATGGACGGCACACTGGTGCCCCGGCTCTTCTGGGAGGGGCTCGCGTCGGGCGCGACCAGTCCGCGCGAGGTGGCGACCCTGCTCTTCGCCCCCTTCCTCCTCGCGGCGGCGGCGGCTTGGCTGGTCATGCACCTGCCCACGCGCCTGCTCCTGCCCGTGCTGGTCTTCGGCACCGTGGGCTTCCTCATCGTGTCGCTGTACCAGGACCGTTCCGACCTGCTCATAAGTCTGGCGGCGCGCCGGGACCTGCGGCACGCCGTTAATTGGGCGCTGGACCGCATTCCCTTCTTCCTGATGGTGCTGGCCGTGGTCGGGCTGCCGGTCACGGCGGCCGCGGGGGGCCGGATGGGGCGCCTCGCGCCGCGCCGCGCGGCGGTCATGCTGGCCCTGTGGGCGGCGCTGGCCGTCGGGCTGTATCCCTTCTCCCTGGGGCTCACGGGCACGGACGCGCGGAGCGCCGCCTTCCTGTGCCTGGCCCTCGGCGCGGCGCTGGTGCTGCCGTGGCCCGTGGTGACGCTGACCCTCGGCCGCGAGGGTTTCCGCACGCGCATGGACCTCGAGAACCCGGCGCAGCACGCCCGTTTCGCCGCCGGAGAGCCCGGCCCGGTCCGCCTGCGGCGCGCGGTGGGGGTGCTGCTCCTGTTCGGCCTGCTCGCGTGGATGCGCTGGCCCGCCGACCCCGCGTGGAAGACCCTGCTGCAGGAGCACGGGCTGCCCACGAGCTGGGAGACCCTGAACACCTGGTATCCGACCGTGCCTCCGGAAAGGAATCTGGCCCGGCTCTATGTGCAGGCGGGGGCAAACCTGATGCGCGGCGACGCGGCGCATATCAAGGAGAACGCGGAAAGGGACATGAACACCCTCATCGTCGGCCAGGCCACCCTGAAACGGTGGGAGCCTGTCCCGGAGGAAGTGCTGGCCAGCACGCGGGAGTATTACGCGCGGGTGGGCGCGCCGACGGCGGAGGCGCTGCACGCTGCGGCGCGGTCCGGCCTCACGGAGAGCCGCCACGATGTGGACCTGAGCGCGGGCTACAGCATGCTGCTCCCGCATCTGGCCAAGATGCGCCAGCTCGCCCGCGTCCTCTCCGTCGAGTCGCTGCTGGCCGCGATGGACAACCGGGGCGCCGACGCCGTCACGGCGGTCCTGGACATGGTGCCCATCGCGCATTCCCTTGCCCAGGAGCCGGTCCTCATCTCGCAGCTTGTGCGGGCAGCCATCCTCGGCATTGCGGTGGACGCGTCGCAGACCGCGATGAACCGCGCCGACCTGTCCGACGCCGACCTGCTCCGGCTCCAGGAGGGGCTGGCCGCCGCCGTGCCGCCCATGGACCGCGAGCCCATGTTCCGCCGCGCCCTGCTGGCGGAGTACATCATGAGCCTCCCGGCGCTGGAAGTGATGGCGCGCCGGGAAATCTCGGCGAAGAGCCACGAGCATCCCCCCACCATCCTGAACCTCCTTCGGGACGAGACGGCCGGAAGGCCGGGGTTGTGGCCTTTTTCACATAAACCCTGCACCAGGTACTGGCAGAGCCTCGCCCAGGGTGTGGGCGAGGGATTCTCCGGCATGCGGGAGATGGGCGCCCTGGTCACCTGCTGGACCATAAACCGCCGCATGGGCCTGCTGGAGGAGCGCAGCGCCGCCGCGGCGCTGGAGGACCACATCGCCTGGCTGAAGTCCCTGCCCAAGCGTAGCACCCCCCTGGGAGAGACCGCTCTTCCGCAATCCGACATGCTCGCCGCGCGGGCGGTCGTCGCCTACATCACCCTGCCCGCCCTGTCCCGCGCCTTCGAGGCGGAGTGGCGCATCCGCACCCAGCTTGGCCTGGCGCGGACGGCCATCGCCGTGGAGCGGTTCCGTCTGGCCAACGGCCGCCTGCCGGAGCGGCTGGAGGAGCTGGTGCCCGCCTTCCTCGACCGGGTGCCCGCAGACCCCTGGAACAAAGGCGCCTCCGTGACCTACAAAGTCCGGAAGGCGGGGGACTTCGTGCCCACGGGACACGCCATCAGGAACCGACAGGAGGCGCGGCAGGTGAGGGAGGACGGCGAGTTCGTGGTGTACTCCTACGGCCAGAACCTCAAGGACGACGGCGGCGGGGAGATGGACAGCTGGTGGTACGAGGGCGACATGACCTTCACCGTCGCCCCGCCGGGGCTCCGCGCCGAACTGCGCATTCCCCGTCCGCCGGAGGAGAAGAAGAAGGCGGAAGAGGAAGAGTTTATCCGCAGATGACGCAGAGGAGAACTCTTTGAGAGGCGCATCTGGGGTCGCGAAGGCCACGGGGCAAGCAGCGCGCGAAGCGCCTTGGAGTGCGGCAGCTTGCTGCCGCCTTCCAGACCGGGGCGCCGGGCTGACCTTCGGGGGAAGGCAGGGAGAAGACGGAAGCGTTCATCCGCAGATGACGCAGATAAGCGCAGATGACGGCCTGGTAACGGTCCCCACGGAAGAGAATGAAGAGCGTGGACGCGCGCATGGGGCGCGCGGTGCCAGGCTGGAGCCTGGCGGTCCCAGGGGGCGCGGACCGCAGGGTATGCGCGCGCGGAGCGCGCCTTGGAGTGCGGCAGCTTGCTGCCGCCTTCCAGACCGGGGCGCCGGGCTGACCGCGGGCGAACGCCCAAGCCGCGCGCGGGCAAGCCCGCGCGAAGAAAGGCGGTGGCAAGCCGCCGCACTCCAAGGCGCTCCGCGCTGTGCAAGACTGGGGCATTCGGGAAATCAGGGGGGGCATTTCCGCACCCTCCCGCGGCCCCGCTATTTCTTCGTGAAGCCCATGAAGTTGCGGATCATGGTCTTGCCGCAGGGGGTGAGGATGCTCTCGGGGTGGTACTGCACGCCCCAGATGGGGAACTCCCGGTGCGCCACGGCCATGATGACCCCGTCCTCGGTCTCGGCGGTGATGTCGAGGCAGGGGGGGCAGGTGTCGCGCTTGATGACCAGTGAGTGGTAGCGCGTGGCGGTGAAGGGGTTGTCCACCCCGGCGAAGAAGGGGTTTCCGTTGTGGCGGATGGTGCTGACCTTGCCGTGCATGATGACGCCCGCGCGGACGACGTCGCCGCCGAAGACGGCGCCGATGCTCTGGTGGCCGAGGCACACGCCGAGGGTGGGGTAGCGGGGGCCGAGCTCGCGGATGACCTCCATCGAGATGCCCGCCTCGTAGGGCGTGCACGGCCCGGGCGACACGACGATGCCGTCGGGCCGCAGCGCGTCAATGCCCGCGACGTCAATGGCGTCGTTGCGGAAGACCCGCACGTCGTTGTCCAGCTCGCCAAAGTACTGCACCAGGTTGTAGGTGAAGCTGTCGTAGTTGTCCACGATGATGATCATGACTCGAGCCCTTTCTCGGCGAAGTCCACGGCCTTGAACAGCGCCATCGCCTTGTTCACCGTCTCCTCGTACTCGCGGTCCGGGTCGCTGTCGTAGACGATGCCCGCGCCCGCCTGTAGGTAGGCCGCGCCGTCCTTGACGACCATGGTGCGGATGAGGATGCAGGTGTCCATCTGGCCGTCGTAGCTGATGTAGCCGCAGCCGCCCGCGTAGGGCCCGCGCCGCTCGGGCTCGAGCTCGTCAATGATCTCCATGGCCCGGATCTTCGGCGCGCCGCTCACGGTGCCCATGGGGAAGGTGTGCGCCAGGGCGTCGAAGGCGTCGCAGTCGGCGCGGAGCCTTCCGGCGACCTCGCTGACGATGTGCATGACGTGGGAGTAGCGCTCGACGACCATGAGCCGCCCCTCGACCGGCGCCACGGTGCCCGGGTCGCTGATGCGGCCGATGTCGTTGCGCCCGAGGTCCACCAGCATGATGTGCTCGGCGCGCTCCTTCTCGTCGGCCATGAGCTCGCGCTCGAGGGCGAGGTCCTCCTCCGGCGTGGCGCCGCGCCGGCGGGTGCCCGCGATGGGCCGCACCATGGCGGTGCCGCCGGTGGCCCGGGTCATCACCTCGGGGCTCGACCCCACCAGGGCGAAGTCGGGGAACTGGAGGAGCAGCATGTAGGGGGACGGGTTGATGCAGCGCAGGGCGCGGTAGAGGTTGACGGGGCTCGCGCCGACGGGGCGGCGGAAGCGCTGCGAGAGGACGACCTGGAAGATGTCGCCCGCGCAGATGTACTCCTTCGCCTTCTCTACGGCCTCGCAGAAGGCCCCGCGGGTGAAGTTGGACTCCACCGGCACGTCGCCGACCGCGTTGTGCAGGCGCTCGGTGCTCACCACCAGCGGCCCGCGCAGGCGCTGCTCGATCTCGTGGATCTTGCGCAGGGCCTCGTTGTACACCGCGTCCGCCGGGCCGTCCACATGGGCGTTGGACACGATCTGGATCTTGTTCTTCACATGGTTGAAGATCACGATGGTGTCCGTGATCATGAAGCAGAGGTCGGGCAGGTTGAGCGGGTCGGGGTTGGCGTCGGGCAGCTTCTCGAAGAAGCGCACCTGGTCGTAGCCGATGTAGCCGACCGCGCCGCCGTGGAAGGCGGGCAGCCCCGGCACGGCCACGGGCTCGTACTGTTTCAGCAGGGCGCGCAGCTCGTTGAGCGGGTTGTCGGACGTGAAGCGCTCCTCTTTGCCGTCGCGCAGAATGACGCCGTCGCGGCCCTTGGACCGGAACACGATGGACGGATGCGCGCCGAGGAAGGAGTACTGGCCGATGGTGTCGGCCTTCTCCACGCTCTCCAGGAGGAAGGAGAAGTCCTGGCCGCGCGAGAGCTTGAGGTAGGCGGTGACGGGGGTCTCGAGGTCCGCGAGAATCTCGCGGCAGACCGGGATCACGGCGTTGGGGCGGGCCAGGCCGCGGAAGGTTTCGAGGTCGGGGTAGGTCATGGCGATGTTCCTTTACGGGATGTCCACGCCGGCGGCGGGGCCGCTCCGGGGCGCGGGGGGTGCAAGCAACGCAACAAACGGAGACAGACTTCGGGGGTCAGATACTGGGGCCGCACCATCGGCGGACGCGCTGCTCGTGATGGAACATCTCTTTCCGTCTCCTTGGGCGGCCGGGTCCCCGGCCGCGCGGTGGTTACAATCGCACAGACACGCCGTGCCGTGCAAGATATTCCTTCGCCTCCCGGATCGTGTGCTCCTGGAAGTGGAAAATCGAGGCGGCCAGGGCGGCGTCCGCCCCGCCCTCCTGCAGCGCCGCGCGCAGGTGGTCCAGGTTTCCCGCGCCGCCGCTGGCGATCACGGGGATGCCCACGCTGTCGGCGACTTCCCGCGTCAGGGCGATGTCGTAGCCGTCCTTCATGCCGTCGCAGTCCATGCAGGTGAGCAGGATTTCGCCCGCGCCGCGCCGCTCGGCCTCCTTCGCCCAGGCCACCGGCTCCAGCCGCGTGGCCCGGCCGCCGTCGCGCCCGCCGTGGCTCTTCACATAGTAGCCGCCGCCCTCCTCCGGGGCGCGCCTCTTCGCGTCAATCGCCACGACGATGCACTGCGCGCCGAATCGGGACGCGGCCCGGTCAATGAAGTCCGGGTTCTCGATGGCCGGCGTGTTGATGGAGACCTTGTCCGCCCCGGCGTTCAGCATGCGGCGGATGTCGTCAATCGTGCGGATGCCGCCGCCCACGCACAGGGGCATGAACACCTGCTCCGCCGTGCGGCGGACCACGTCGAGCATGGTCTCCCGGTTGTCCGTCGAGGCGCGGATGTCCAGGAAGACGATCTCGTCCGCCTTCTCCTCGTCGTAGCGGCGGGCGATCTCCACCGGGTCCCCGGCGTCGCGCAGGCCGAGAAACTGGACCCCCTTGACGACGCGGCCGTCCGCGACGTCAAGGCAGGGAATGACACGTTTGCAGAGCATGGCAAGGGTTCCTCAAAAGATGCGGAAAAACCCGCGTATTGTACACCACCCCCCCGCCCCCGCGCACGGGAAGGCGCGCCGAAGCGCATCGCAGGCGTTTGCCTTTACGGATTGCCGGGCAAGCGGCGGGGCGGATCCGGGGCATTCCCGGAACACGATCGCATCCCTCGCTTGCGCCCCTTCGCGATGATGTTGCCCCCTTCGTTGTCGCGGGCCCCTGACCGCCGTGGGCGGGAATTCTGCCTATGAAATGGGGTTTGCGGGAGGGCAGGAAACGTAGACGCGGCATCTTGCCGCGTTCTTGGGTTTTTCGTTGGCCCAAAGAACGCGGCAAGATGCCGCGTCTACTGTGCGGGCGCGCGGCCCGCCACCCTCCGGTCGGGGCGTTGCCGTCCGCGGGGGTCGCGGCGCGCTATTTCCCCGCGCGCGGCGCGCGGCGGAGAAGGCGCGGGGCGAGAGCCGCGACCAGGTAGGCGGCCCCGGCGATCAGGATGATCACGGGGCCCGCGGGCCAGTCGGGGCGGTAGCTGACGGTGAGTCCGGCGACGCAGAACAGGGCGCACAGGACCGCGGCCCCGGCCATCATCTGGAGGAGGGACCCGGCGAAGCGGCCCGCGGCCGCCGCGGGCAGGGTGAGCAGGGCGATGACCAGCACGACGCCGACGACCATGGACAGGGCGACGACGGTGAGGGCGGTCATGGCCAGCAGCAGCAGGTAGTAGGCGTCGGCGGGCAGGTTGCGCAGGCGCACAAACTCCTCGTCGAAGCACACGGCGAGGAAGGGGCGGAAGAAGAGGGCCGCCAGCCCGAGGATCACCGCGTCGAGCAGGAGCAGGAACCAAAGCCCGCGCCCCGTCACGAGGAGGATGTTTCCGAAAAGATAGCCCATGAGGTCCTGGTTGTACCCCGGCGTGGCGTGGAGGAAAAGGATGCCCGCCGCCATGCCCACGCTCCACACGGCGCTGATGACGGTGTCCTCGCGCTCGCGGTGGCGCAGGGAGATCCACCCGATGAGCCCCGCCGCCGCCAGCGCCGCCGCCAGCGCGCCGTATTCCGGGCGCAGCCAGTCCCACCCGCGCGTCACGCTGAGGTACCGCGCCGCGCCGAGCCCGCCGAGCACGCAGTGCGCGACCCCGGCGGCGATGTAGGTGATCCGCCGCACCACGACATAGGACCCCACCACGCCGCAGGCCACGCTGACCAGCAGCGCGGCCAGCAGGGCGTTGCGCGCCAGGGGATACGCCGCCACAGCCAGCCAGAAGTCACCCATGGCCGCACCCCCCGCCGTCCGCGGCCGCGCTGCCCGGAAGACCCAGCCCCGTGATGTGGCGCATGAGGTCCTCGTCCACCCGCGCCGTGGGCGGGTGGACGTGCACCGTCCGGTTCACACAGTAGATGACGTCGAGGAAGCGCGAGGCCACCTTCGCGTGGTGCGTGATCAGCAGCACCGTCAGCCGCCCCCGCAGCCCGTCCAGCACCTCCAGCACCGCCTCCTCCGCCGTCGCGTCCAGGTTCGACGTCGGCTCGTCCAGCAGCAGCAGCTCGGGGTCCGTGGCCAGGCCGCGCGCGATGAGCACGCGCTGGCGCTGGCCCCCCGACAGGTCGTTGAACCACCGGCCCGCCAGGTCCGACAGCCCGACCGTCGCCAGCGCGCGGTCCACCCGCGCCGCCCGCTCGCGCCGCGGCTCCCGCGCCCCCAGCCGCCCCATGGCCGCCACCTCGCGCACCCGCACGGGGAACAAGGGGTCGGCGGTGAACTGCTGGGGCACGTAGCCGACGCGGCGGCGCGCGGCCTCGGGCGGCCCGCCAAAGAGGCGCACCTCGCCGGAGGCAACGGGCAGCAGCCCGAGCACGGCGCGGAAGAGGGTGGTCTTGCCGCCGCCGTTCGGGCCGACCACCGTCACAAACTGGCCCGGCATCACCGTCATGTCCACCTCCCGCAGCACCGGCTCGGCGCCGTAGCCGCAGGTGACGCGGCGCAGGGAGACGGCGGGGGAGGGGGTCATCGCGCGAGCCCCTCCGCCAGCGCGCGGGCCATGCGCTCCAGATTCTCCGCATAGTCCGGCGCCAGGTCGTCCAGCACCACCAGGCGCGCCCCCACGGTCTCGGCCAGCGCCGCAGCCTCCCCCTGCGTGAACTGGGGCTGGGTGAAGACGGTTGCCACGCCGGCGTCTTTCATGGCCTCCGCCAGCTCGTTAATCCGCCGCGCGCCGGGACTCTTCCCCGCGCTCTCCAGCGCCTCCTGTTTCAGGCCGTAGCGGTCGCAGAAATAGCCGAAGGCCGGGTGGTGCACATGCATCACCCCGCCCCGGAACGGGGCCAGCACCTCCGCCACCCGCGCGTGGACGGCCTCCAGCTCCGCGTCGAGGGCGGCGCGGTTTGCCGCAAAGGACGCCGCCTGCGCCGGGAACGCCTCCGCCAGCGCCGCCTCCATGGCCGCCGCCACCCGCTTGACCCGCAGGGGGTCCATCCAGTAGTGCGGGTCCGGCCCCTCGTGGGAGTGATCATGGCCGTGGTCATGGCCGCCGTGCCCCCCTGTGGACGGGGTGGACTCAATGGACGCAGTGGACGTGTGCCCATGGGGGCCGTCTTCTGCGCCGCAGTCGAAGTGCAGCAAGTCCACATGTTCCCGAAGGTCAACGATTTTCGGCGACCCCGGCATGCCGCGCAGCTTCCCCGCCAGTGCCTCCTCGAACGGCATCCCCGCCAGGAAATACACCCGCGAACGGCTCAACTCCTCCATCTGGCGCGGAAGCACCTGGAAGGTCTCCGCCGCCTGACCCGCCGGCACCAGCACCGTCACCGTCACCGCCCCCCCCCCGATCCGCTCCAGGAAATGGCCGAGCGGGGCGATGGATGTGGCCACCCGCACCGACCCGGCATCCGGGGACGCCCCGCCGTCCGGAGACGGCGCGGAACCTCCGCACCCCGCCAGGCATGCGGCCAGCAGCCCCGTCCACACCAAGCCACGCCATCCGCGCATCCAGTCTCCTTTCGGCGGTGAAGCCGTCGGCAGCACCTCGTAAAATGATAATCCATTATTACCAAGGGCGTCAACCCCGGCAGGACCACAGGGTGGGTGGGACGGTTGCCCGTTTTTAAGAGAGCCTTCCGGGGGGATTGACACGGGCGGCAAGAAATGCTATCATACCGTTAGAGTTCTAACAATCATGCCGGGTCTGAGGCCCACGCGGGGTGGGAACAGGGAAAGGAGACGGTCATGGGTGCCGCGATCTTGCTGGCGCTGGTCGTTGTGGGCGGACTGGTGGCGGGATATGTGGGCATGTTCCGGTCGTTCTCGCTGGGCCGGCGCGTGAAAGAACTGGAAGACGCCCTGCGGATCCTGGAACAGCGGGAAGACCGGCAGACGGTGCCCGCGCCGGAAACGCGGGCCGAATCTCCGCCGGCGTCTTCAGCGCCTGCCGCGCAGAGGGCGCCCATCGCGCCGCCGCCGATGCCGGCGGAGCCGGTGGTCACGGGGCCGCGGCCCGTGCCGACGCCCCCTCCCGCGCCTGTGACGGTGCGCGTGGAAACCCCCGCGACGCTCCCCCCCGCGCCTGTGACGGCGCGCGTGGCCCCCTCCGCCGCGCCCGCCCCCGCCCTTTCCGCGGCGGCGCGGGTGGAAACCGCGCCCCCCGGAGCGCCCAAGCCGCCGGCGATGTCCCCGGAGATCACGGGCCGCGGTCTGGAAATGATGCTGGGGATGCGGGGCATCGTGTGGGCCGGGGTGGCGATGATGCTGGTGGCGTCGGCCTTCTTCCTCAAGATGGCCTTCGACAACGCGTGGATCGGCCCGGCGGGGCGTCTGGCCATGACGGCGGCGGCGTCGCTCGCGGCGATGGGCCTGGGGCAGCTCGGTCGGCGGCGGGGGTACCGCGTGATTTTCTACAGCCTTTCCGGCGGCGGACTGGCGGGGCTCTATGGGGCGGTCTTCGCGTCCGTGCACCTGTACAGTCTGCTGTCGCCGGGGGCGGCGCTGCCGCTGGCGGTATTGGTGACCCTGGGGGCGGTGGGGCTTTCGGTGTGGAACGGGGCGGAGGCGTTGGCGCTCATCGCGCTGCTGGGCGGCTACGCAAGCCCGGTGCTGCTCTCCACGGGGGAGAACCGGCCCGACGCCTTCTTCCCGTACCTGTTCGTCCTGTCGCTGGTGGCCTTCGGCACCTCGCTGGCGCGGCGGTGGCGCTGGGTGAACGTGACGGCCTTCACCTGCGTGACGGCGCTCTACCAGATGTGGCATGTCTCCTCGTTCTCGGCGGAGTTTCAGCGGCCGGCGGTGATGTACGCCATGCTGTTCTATGTCTTCTTCCTTCTCGTGCCGACGGTGTTCGGCCTCGTGCGCCGCGCGCCGGGGCGCGTGCCGGAGATGACGCTGGTGGCGGTGAACGCCGCGCACGGGTTCTACGCCCTGTACATGAGCCTGCACACCCTGAACCCCGGGGTGCTGGGGTGGCTGCTGGCGGCGCAGGCGCTGTTTGCCTTGGCGCTGTACCTGCTGTGGACGGTGCGCGTGCGGGGGGACCGGCCCATGGCCGAGTGCCTGCTCGTGGTGGCGATCCTCCTGATGCTGGCGGCGGTACCCGTGCAGATGCGGGTCTACGGCATCCCGCTGATGTGGGCGCTCCAGGGCTTCGCGCTGGTCTTCATCGCGGGGCGTTTCCAGAACTTCTTTACCCTGGCGGGCGGGGCGCTCGCGCTGCTGCTGGCGGCGGGCGGGCTGCTCTACCGCCTGCCGATGCACGACGCGCCGTTCCGGCTGGCCTTCAACGCGCCCTTCGCCTCGTGGATGCTGGTGACGGCGGCCTGGGCGGCGGCGGCGGTTTTCGCCGGTCTCAGGCCCGTGCGCGACTGGACGGGGGAAAGCCGCGCGGCGGCGGGAGGCTTTGCCGTGGGCGCGCTGGCCCTGCTCGGCGCGGCCCTCAGCCTGGAGTTCGCGCTGGCGTGGGAGTTTAACGGGGCACACCTGCCCCTGTGGCCGCGCCACCGTGTGGAGACGCTGATCGCGCTGTGGTCCGTGATGACGCTGGTCACCGCCGGGATGGGACGCCGCGCGGGCGGCCCCTGGCGGTGGGCGGGACTCGCGCCGGTGGTGGTGGCGCTCGCGGCGGCGCAGCTGGGCTTCCGCCACTGGGACTCAGCCTTCACGCTGCTCTTCCTAAATGAGGCCTTCCTGCCGTATCTTCTGCTGATGGGGGTCCTCCTGGCAATGGCCGGGATCCGGTTCCGGTCCAGGGACGCTGAGGAGGCGGCGCTCGCCGCCGTGCTCGAATGCGCCGCCGTCGTGCTGCTCGCCGTGACAACGCGGCTGGAGTTCATCCGGTGGGCGGGCACGCTGGAGGGGTCCGCGCCGAACGCCGGGCCAATGCTTGCGGGGGCCGCGTGGGCGGTGGAGGGGCTGACTCTCACGGCGCTGGGCCTGCGGCCCGGCCGGGCGCACCGCGCTGTCGCGGGCCTGCTGCTGCTGTCCCTGGCGGTGGGCGGCCTGTTCACCGCCCTGCCCATGCACGCGGACATCTTCCGGCCCCTGGCCAATCTGCCCTTCCTCTGCTGGGTGGCGGTGGCGGCGTGCTGGGGCGTGGCGGCGCGGCTGCTGCGCCGCAGCGCGGAGATCGGCGGTCCGGCGTCCAACGCCCAGGCCGGCAACGCGGCGGCCTTTGCCTGTCTCATGCTGTGCGGGTTCGCGCTCCACTTCGAGGCGGACGCCTTCTGGCGGCATGTGCTGCCGCAGGCCGGGGTCCGGGCGCACAACGCCCGCCTGTACGCGTCCATGCTGGTGATCTGGCCGGCCATCGCGTTGACGGCCGCACGCACCGCCCGCGACCGCGGCGTGGTGTGGCGCGGCGCGGCCCTGGTGCCCGCCGCCATCGGCGTGCTCGCGGCCCTCGGCATGCTTTTCGACAGGGCCTACCTGCCCGCCTCGTCCTGGCTATTCCTCAACGACGCCTTCCTGCCCTGGATGGGCTTGGTGGCGGCGCTCTGCCTGCTGGCCCGGGCGGACTACGGGAACGCGGGGAAAGCCGCCGCCCCGGCGCTGGGGCTGGGGGCGGCGGTTTTGGCGGCGGCGGCGCTGGCGCTGGAGATGCCCCGCTGGGCGGGCACCCTCACCAGCCTCGACAGCCGCGTGGGGATCAGCCTGGTGTCCGCCGCGTGGGCGGTGGAGGCCTTCGCGCTGATCTGGCTGGGCCTGCGGTTCCGGCGGGTGTCCCTGCGCGCGGGCGGCATGGCGCTCTTCGCCGTGACCATGGGGAAGGTCATCCTCTTCGACACGTCAACCCTGCTCCAATACCAGCGCGTGCTGTCCTGGATGGCCTGCGGCATGCTCCTCGTGGTGGCGGGCTGGGTCTACCACCTCTTCAGTGCGCGGCTCCTGGAGGAAGACGCGGCGGGCTCAGGCCACGCCGAGCAGTGACACGATGAGGGCCAGGGCGCCCGAAATGATCATGAGGATTTCCCCGATCTTCTCCTCGCCGGAAACGTACAGCCCGAGACCGATCGCAAAAATCACGGTTCATTCCTCCTGTTGAAGGCGGCGGGCCGCCTGTGCGTCCCGGCGCCGGATTCCAAGAATGTCCGCCGAAGTCTAGCACGCCCCCGAAGGCCCGTTCATCCCGTGCGTGCCCCCGCCCGCTTCGCCCACGCCTGTCCGGGATTTCAACTTTCCTTTCAAACATGAGATTTCAAATCACAGAAAGAACGGACGAGGCAAGGCGTCCGTGCGGGAAGCCGCTGCGGGGGGGCGGACGGAGAGCATCCGGACAGTTGCTGAAGAAAGCCGCGGGTGGACGGCTATTCTGAGAGTTTCCGGAGCAGGTCGCGGCGGGCGGCGCGGAAGGCCGGGATGCCGGTGTCGTAGCTGTCAAAGTCTTTGACGAGGCGCGCGGCGATCTCCTTTGCGGCGTCGGGGTCCCTCTCCGCGAGCTGGGCGAGGAGCTCGTAGTCGGCGACGCCGTCGCGCATGGCCTCATGGCGGAGGGAGTCGAGGGGGCCGTTCTTGCCGGGGTAGACGATCCATGGGTCGCCCGCGGGCAGGTAGGGCGGGCCGCCGTGGGGGCGGGTGGTGTGGGTGACGGGGTCGTCGCTGGCCCAGTGGTTGTATCCCCAGTGCAGGTAGCCGGTGATCCCGTAGCGGAAGTTGATCCAGTGGAGGAGCCGGGTCTTGATGAGGGGCTGCTCAATGAAGCGGTTGGCGTACTCGCCCTGGGGGAAGACGCAGGTGTAGAACCACACCTCCTCGCCGGCGGCCTGGCGCGCCTGGTAGTGCGCGAAGTCGTCCTTGAGGAAGTTGAGCTGGGGCACCCAGACGTCCATGGCGCCGACGAGGTCCTTCTCGTGGCAGGCCTCCACGATCCTCAGCTCCGGCGCGTGCTTGCGCAGGAGCGCGGCGAGGGCGCGGTAGGAGGCCTTGTTGGTCGGCGTGGGCTCGTCGGCCAGATGCTGGAGGTAGATGTCCAGCCAGCCGTTCTCCTTGAGGTGCGCCACGAGTTTCGGCAGGAACCACGCGTGGAAAGTCTCCGCCCCCGGCGCATCGGGGGCGACATGTTCACCCACCACCTTGCCGTCGCGCACGACGCGGATGCTGGCGCCAAAATCGGAGTCCCAGCCGCCGGTGCGGCCGCCGAGGTGGCCGCCCTCGATGCGGCCGATGACACCCTCCTCCTGGAAGATGCGGACCCAGCGGTCGAAACGGCTGAAGTCCACGGTCAGCCCGCCGTCGGCGCCCACGCCGAATTCGGCCAGGCCCAGGGGGGAGATGAGCGCGACGTTCTGGCGGTGCTCCGCCATGTTCCGCGCGAAGCGGCGCAGGAGGGCGTAGTACTCCTCCGACTCCGGCTCGGGCGAAATATCCATGTGGTTCCAGTTCACGGAGAACCAGTTGGTCACCCACAGGCGCGACGGCCCGGCGGCGGCGGCGAAGACCTCCAGTTCCAGCGGCACGGCGGCGTTGAACCCGCCGGCGGGCGTCATGGCGGACACGCGCGCCATGCCCCGGTAGAGGCCGGGGGCGGCGTCCATCGGCACGTCCACGGTGATCCAGACGGGCCGCGCCTGCCCCGGCCCCAGGTCCATCGTGTCCGTTTCCATCAGCACGTCGGGATAGTCGGCGGGCGGCTTGCGCAACTGGTCATTGGAGGGTTTCTGCGAGGGCCGGTCCACGTAGACGTAGCCGACCACGCGCGGCGCGCGCGCGGTGAGGACCGCGCCGGAGGGGCCGGTCATCGGGTCCGCGGCCACGCGTACCGCGGTGAGGGGGTGTTCCGCGCGGACGACCACCTGGAAGGTGGCCTGCTCGCCCCGGGCGGCCTCCAGGGGCGGCACGGGTTCGGCGCCGGGCCGCGCGTCGGCGAAGACTTTTTCCAGGGGGTCAACGAGCCAGACCGCGACGGGATCGGCGGCGGCGGACACGGCGCACAGCGCCATCGCGCACAGGCACAGGAACGGCTTCATCATGGCGGACTCTCCCTCGTTTCGCGGCGGCAGCCGCGCCGGGGTCCATGATACCCCCCGTTCCACGAAAAAAGCGAACGGGAAACAGTCCCTGGGTCGCCGGATAAGGAATGACCGTTGGCTCATTGGATGCGGGGAACCTGGGGCGTTCTGACAAGAGGTTGCTTCGCTTCGCTGCTAAGAGAGTACCGGGTTCGCTGGAGAGGCCGCGCCCCTGGGATCGCCAAGCTTCCCCTTGGCTTTCGGGGAAACACGGATCGAACAGGCCCGCGCGGAAGAACCCAAGAGGCCAAGCTGGAGCTTGGCGAGCCCAGGGGGCGCGCGGTTTGGGCGATGGAGGGAGCCGAAGCCGCGGCGAGACGGGAGGGGCGCGCGGCGTCTCCTTTTGGAGTGCGGCGGCAACGACGCCGCTTTGGTTCCCGGAAAAGAGCTGCCGGGAGGGGTGCGGCATGGATCATCCCCGGGAAAAGCGGTGTCGCCGCTTCGCTCTGCCACCGCACTCCATATAACAGACGGACCCGCCAAGGACGTGCGGGGGCTCCCGCGACGTCTGACGCCTGACCCGCCTTTCTTCAACGACATTCCCGCCGCCGGGCGGTCTGGGGCTCGCAATTGCGAGGCGGCCGCCCCGGGCCGCCGCGGCAATCTCTTGTCGGAAGGCCTCGGGTTCTCCACATCTCATGGGTGAACGCACACCTTTCGCACCGCCGAGGCATTCAGCGCGAACCCCCAAGGGGTGCGGTCCCTCGAACACGTCCACGACCGTTTCTTATCCGGCGATTCGGGATCCCTGACGCGTTTGCTTTCCCCCCTCTCCTGTGGCAGACTGGGACACCAGCGGACGACACCTTGGAGGGTTTGACGATGCGCGTGTTTCTCCGGCGGTTCTTTGGGTGGGCGGTTCCTGCGGTGTGCGCGGCGGCGCTGCTGGTTTCCGCCGGCTGCGCCACCTCCTCCAAGCCCGCGCGGGAGGACGCCGTGGCGCGGCGGATCGCGGCGGCGGAGATGCACCCCCGGCTGCTGATGACGGCGGCGGGGGGGGAGGCCGTCCGGGAGCGCATCGCGCGCGACAAGACGGCGGCGGCGCTCTTCGCGGCGGTGCGGGCGGACGCGGACGCGCTGCTGGACGCGCCGCCGGTGGTCTACAAGAAGGACGGCAAGCGCCTGCTGTCGGTGTCGCGCGAGGCGCTGGTGCGGGTGCTGTGCCTGGCGTTCGTCCACCGCATGACGGACGACCCGAAGTACGCGGCGCGCGCGCTGGCGGAGATGGAGGCCGCCGCCGGGTTCAACGACTGGAACCCGTCGCACTTTCTGGACACGGCGGAGATGGCCGCGGCCCTGGCCATCGGCTACGACTGGCTCTACCCGCTGCTGTCACCCGAGCAGGAAAGCATGATCCGCCGGGCGATCCTCGACAAGGGTATCCAGCCCTCCTTCGAGGATAAGCGCGGATGGGTCACCGGGAACAACAACTGGAACCAGGTCTGCCACGGCGGCATGGTCTTCGGCGCGCTGGCCCTGCTGGAGCGCGAGCCGGAGCTGGCGGAAAAGGTCGTGACCCGCGCGCTGGACGGCCTGCCCCACGCGATGGACGTGCTCGCCCCGGACGGCGTCTACCCGGAGGGGCCGTCCTACTGGGAGTACGGCACCACCTACAACGTCCTGCTCATCGCCGCGCTGGAGTCCGCCCTGGGCACCGATTTCGGCCTGAAGCGCCGCCCCGGTTTCCGCGAGACGGGCGCGTATCCCCTCCTCATGACCGGCCCCACCGGCGGCGTCTTCGGCTTCTCCGACAGCGGCCAGACGTTTGGCCTCTCCCCCGCCGTGTTCTGGTTCGCCCGCGAGAACCGGGACCCCGGCCTCGCCTGGGCCAACCACGCCCGCCTCGGCGAGATGCTGGCAACGGAGGGAACCGGACGGAGAAGCCGCTTCCTGCCGCTGCTGCTGGTCTGGTGGGACGGCAAGCCCGCCGCGGAGCCGCGCCAGCCCCTCGCCTGGAAGGGCGAGGGCATCAACCCCGTGGCCGTGTTCCGCACGTCCTGGACCGACCCCGGCGCGGCCTTCCTCGCCGTGAAGGCGGGCACGCCCGCGGCCAACCACGGCCACATGGACACCGGCTCGTTCATCTACGAGGCCGACGGCGTCCGCTGGGCCCTGGACCTCGGCTCGGAGAACTACGGCAGGCTGGAGGCCCGCGGCATGGACATCTGGAACAGGAAGCAGGGCTCCGACCGCTGGCAAATCTTCCGCTACCACACCCTCAGCCACAACACCCTCACGGTGGACGGCGCGGAGCAGGTGGTGGAGGCGCGGGCGGACTTCACCCGCTTCTCCGCGCGGAAGGCCCGCGCCGTCATGGACCTGTCCGCCGTCTACGGCGGCCGGCTCGCCCGCGCGGAGCGCGGATTCACCCTCCTGCCCGACGGACGCGTCCTCATCCAGGACGAGATCACGGCGGGCGACGCCCCCGCCCGCGTGCGCTGGGCCATGACCACCCCCGGCGAGGTGGCCGAAACCGCGCCGGGCCGGGCCCTGCTCACCAAGGACGGGAAACAGCTCCGCGTCGAGGTGCTGTCCCGCCCCGACGCCGTGATGGAAACCTTCCCCACGGACCCGCCGCCCAGCGAATGGGACACTCCCAACCCCGGCACCCGCCAGATCGGCTTCCACACCGACCTCGCCCCCGGCGCGTCCGCCACCCTGGCCGTGCTCTTGACGCCGGAAAGCGCGGGAACCCCGCCGCCACCGGAACTGCGCCCGCTGTCCCGGTGAGCGCCCGCAGAAAAACCCATAAAGTGCCAAACTGTGCTGCTTCTGCGGAGGTTGCATCCCGTGTCCGGCCCCGCTATATACTCACTTTGAAACAACAATCCCCATGCCGTGCATGGGCATAAGGAGCCGCGGGATGAAGAAAGGTTTGGTTTTCTTGTGTCTCGGGATGGCGCTGGCCGGATGTTCGGGAAACGTGCTGGTAACCGGTGTCGCCTCGACGGAGGATCCCATCACCGGGGCGGATGTCTCCCTGGTCTCCCCCAAGGGCCGGGTACTGGCCAACTATCTGGAGGAAACGCAGCAGGGGGGCACCTTCGTGGTGTCCGTGCCGCCGCGGCTGCTTCGGGACGGGTACCGGATCGTGGTGTCCGGCGGCGTCTTCGCGTCCACCGGGGCCCCCTCGCCGCATGTGCTTTCCGCCTTTGTGCCTCCTGTTGAGGATGGACGGCCGGGGTTCGTCCATGTCGGATTCCTTTCGACGCTGACGGACGCGCTGTTGGAGCGGCGGCCGGGCATGACGCCGGAGGAGGCCGAGAACGCGGTCGGCGCCTACCTGGGGCTGCCGGAGACGCTGGACCTGCACCGCGACGGGTTCTTCAACGACGATTTCTTCGACCATGACGTGTTTGCGGAGGCCGTCGGAGAGAACGGGCTGAACGCCTTCGTGGACGGCCTGCTGGACGAACTGGAGGCGGACCCCGGCACGACGCGCACCTTTTTGGGCACGCCTGCGGACGAAACCCCCGAAAAGGGGCTGGCGGGGACTTTTCTGAACGGGCTGGTGGAGGGCGCGGGCCAGGAGGTGGGCAGCCGTGCCGCCGGCTGGGCGATGGACCAGATCTTCGGCAAGGCAGACACCCCTTCCGCACCGACGGACCCCGTGGTGTTGGCGGCGCTCCAGGAGAACGCCCAGCAGTTGAAGGCCATCGCGGACGCCCTGGAGGTGTTCCAAAGCCGCACCAGCGCCATGCTGCTCCAGATTCTGACCACCGCCGAGCGGACCCAGTACCTCACCCTGGTCGCCCCGCTGGGTTCGGAGATCGCCCTGCTGGAGACGCTGCAGGACCAGCTCTGGCTCCTGTGCGAGCACGTCCACGACAACGACCCGGACTATGCGCAGCTTGCCACAGACCTGAACGCCTCGCTGAACTCCATCCAGATCAAGACCATCCTGAAACACATGCAGGATGTGCTCGGCGGCACGGCGTCCACGCCGGGCGCCATTGACACCTGGGGCTTCCTCCAGGCCCGCTACGCCACGCGCGCGCAGAACCACAACGCGCTCTTCGGCCAGTTCCAGTACTACGCCAACATGCAGATCACGGCGCTCAACCTGCTGCTCGAGCGGACCCACAAGGACGCTGCAAAGAGCCTGGGGGACATCTACGTGGCGGACTACCTGCGGGGCATGGAGGTCCAGGCGGACGCCTTCCTCGCCCGCGTCGAGGGCATGATGGCCCTCATGCAGAACTATGGTGAACTCCCCGCGTACATGTCCTATGTGCGCGAATGGAACGCGTACAACGGCGACGTCCTTCTAAAGAGCCCCACCCGGGAATCGGCGGTGCTGGCCCAGGCCGACGCCATCGCGCTGGAGGTCCAGAACACGTCCGGCGCGCTGGTCATCCGGCTGGCCAGAGGCATGTACGCCGACAAGCCCCACACGCCGTCGTGGCTGGCCACGGTGCCCGTGACCATTCAGAACGTGAACACCGGGGCCGAGTATGTCCCGGACAAGGTTTACCGGCGCCGCATCAACCAGCCGGACATCGTCAGCTCGGGGCAGACGACCCATGCCTGGCAGTTGGGACTCTGGGACGTGAACCGGTACGTCTTCACCACCCTGCCCCAGGGCGCCTACGCGGTGAAGAACATCAACATCGCCTATCCCTGCCCGGACCCAACGTTTCGCAAAGCCGGAAACGAGTTGTTCCATCCGGTCTATCTGAACACCCAGACCCCCATGGTTCCGGGGGAATTCCACAACCTGCTGGTGACCGCCTACGCCAATCCCATGGCCCCCGTGTGACCTTGAATCGGGGTGAAAACGCCCCCGCACCCGTCCTCCCCGCCGGGCGGAAGCGGCTGCCGCTTCCGTCCGGCGCCTTTTTTCCAGAAACCGGGGGCGCCCCCGCGCCCGAAGGTTGCATCGGGCCCCCGCACCGGATATACTTCGCGCCTCGAACGGTTTGACACGCGAACTTTCAGGGACAACCCAAAGATGAACAGCAGGGAACGGATGGAGACCGCGCGGGTGGTGTACGCCGCGGAGCGGATGCTGCACCGCCACTGCGTGGCGCGGTTCACCTCGGAGTCGCCGAGGGCGAAACGGTCGCCGGCCCTCACCTTTCCGCAGGTGAACATGATCATGACGATCCGCGCGGGCGGCGGCATGACGGTCACGCGGCTGGCGGAGGAGCTGCGTGTGAAGGCGCCGGCCGTGTCCGCGATGGTGGACCGGCTGGTCGAGATGGGGGTGCTGACGCGCACGGCCAACCCGGAGGACCGCCGGGAGGTGATCATCCGGGTGTCCGACCGGCATGAGGCCTGGGTGGCCGAGCTGGAGCGGCGCAAGCTCCAGACCTTTGCGGAGCTGGTGGACCGCGTGGGCGACGACTGCGCCCGCACCTGGGCGGAGGTGGCCCTTCGCATCCGGGAGGCGCTGCGGGAGGAGGACGCGGGGGCGGGGAAACGGCGGGAAACAGGGGCGCGCGGCGCGCGTCCGGCGAAAGGCGGCACTCTATGAAACGCGCGGCTGGACTCCTGGCCCTTTGGATGGTTCTCGCGGGCGCGGCCCCGCTGTTCGCCCAGGGCCCGCCGGGCGGGAAGAAGATGCCGCCGCAGGTGGCCCTGGCCCCGGCGGCAGTGAAGACCGTCCCGGTCGCCTTCGAGTACGTGGGCCTCACGGAGGCGTCGAAGGCCGTCGAGGTCCGCGCGCGGATCCAGGGGTTCCTCGAAACCCGCGAGTTCCAGGACGGCGCGTTTCTGGAGGAGGGCGCGCGCCTGTTCACCATAGACCCGCGCCCCTTCGAGGCGGACCGCGACGTGGCGGCGGCGCAGGTGGCCGAGGCCGCGGCGCGGCTGCGGCTGGCGGAGCAGGAGCTGGCGCGGCTGAAGGCGGTGCGGACGCCGGGGGCGGTGGCCGCGGCCGACGTGGACCAGCGCGAGGCGGAGGCGGCGGGGGCGGCGGCGTCGCTGCGGCTGGCGGAGGCCCAGCTCAAGAAGACGGAGCTGAACCTGGACTACACGAAGGTCTCCGCGCCCCTGACCGGGTTCATCGGCAAGGCGCAGAAGGAGGCCGGGAGCTATGTGGACAGCGCGCAGAACAGCCTGCTGGCCGTGATGCACCAGGTGGACCCGCTCTATGTGACCTTCAAGGTCAGCGAGTCGGACTTCCTCGCGTGGCGGCGCGGCGAGAAGGAGGGCACGCTGGCGCTGGCGGGCGGCAGGACCGTGCCGGACGTGGCGATCACGCTGCTGGACGGCACCCCCTTCGGCGAGCCGGGCGCGCTCGACTACGAGAACACCGGCGTGGACACGCAGACGGGCACCGTGGAGCTGCGCGCCACGTTCAAAAACGCCGACCGGACGCTCAAGCCGGGCCAGTTTGTGAAGGTAAACCTGTCGGGCTGGGAGCGGCCGAACGTGCTGACAGTGCCCCGCCGGGCCGTGGGCCAGACCCCCAAGGGCCCCGTGGTCTACCTGGTGGGTCCGGACAGCAAGGCGCAGGAGCGCGTCGTGAAGACCGGCGAGTGGTCCGGCGACGACTGGATCATCCTGGAGGGTCTTGAGGCGGGGGACCAGGTCATCGTGGAGGGGCTGACGAAGGTCCGCGAGGGGACCGAGGTGTCCACCGGCCCGCCGCCGGGCGCGCCGGACGCCCCCAAACCCGCAGCCCCGGCCAACTAGGGGCGCGCGCATGATCTCCCGATTCTTCATAGACCGTCCGATCTTCGCCACCGTGGTGGCCGTGGTGATCGTGCTGTGCGGCCTCGTGTCGCTGTTCTCGCTGCCCGTGGAGTCGTCCCCGCAGATCACGCCGCCGACAGTGGTGATCAGCACGTCGTATCCGGGGGCCGACGCGCAGACGGTGATGGAGAGCGTGGCCACGCCCATCGAGCAGGAGCTCAGCGGCGTGGAGCACCTGCTCTATTACCAGTCCTCCAGCGCGAACGACGGCAGCCTCTCGATCACCCTCTCCTTCGAGATCGGCACGGACCTGAACATCGCGGCGGTGGACGTGCAGAACCGCATCAAGCGCGCCGAGCGCCGCCTGCCCGAGGAGGTCATGCGCCAGGGCATGAACGTCAGCAAGCGCATGAGCACCTTCCTCGGGATCATCGCCCTGCAGTCGGACAAGCCGGAGCACGACACGCTCTTCCTGAGCAACTACGCCACGATCCACATGGTGGACGCCCTGGCGCGCGTGCCCGGCGTGGGCCAGGTGCGCATCTTCGGCAACAAGGACTACTCGATGCGGGTCACCCTCGACCCCGACCAGCTCGTGCTCAAGGGGCTGACGGTGAACGACGTGGCCCAGGCGATCCGCGAGCAGAACGGGCAGTACGCGGCCGGCGAGATCGGCGGCGCCCCGAACCCGGAGCCGGTGGACTTCACGTTCCCCGTGCTGGCGCCGGGGCGGCTCACCACCCCGCAGCAGTTCGAGGAGATCATCCTGCTGGCGCGGCCCGACGGCTCCCGCGTGCTCCTGAAGGATGTGGCAAAGGTGGAGCTGGGAACCCTCAGCTACGGCACCGAGGGCCGCTACAACGGCAAGGCCACGGCCATGATCCCGGTGTCGGCCCAGCCCGACGCCAACGCGCTGGAGACGATGAACGGGGTGAAGGAGGAGCTGGAGCGGCTGGCCGGGGACTTCCCGGAGGGCGTCCGGCACATGGTCCCGCTGGACACGACCACGTTCATCACCGTGTCCATCCAGGAGGTGGCCAAGACCTTCCTGGAGGCCACCATTCTGGTGACCATCGTCGTGCTCCTGTTCCTGGGGAGCTGGCGCGCCGCGGTGATCCCCATGGTCGCCGTGCCGGTGTCCATTGTGGGCGCCTTCATGGGCCTGCTCGCCCTGGGGTTCTCCGTCAACTCGCTGACCCTGTTCGCGCTGGTGCTGGCCATCGGCATCGTGGTGGACGACGCCATCATCGCCGTGGAGAACGTCGAGCGGCTCATGCACGACGAGCGTCTGGCCCCGCGCGAGGCGACCATCAAGGCCATGGGCCAGGTGCAGGGCCCCATCATCGCCAGCGTGCTCTCCCTGGCCGCGGTCTACCTTCCCGTGGCCTTCGTCGGCGGCAGCACGGGCGTCATGTACCGCCAGTTCGGCATCACCATCACGCTGGCCGTGGCCATCTCCGGCACCATCGCCCTGGTCCTGACCCCGGCGCTGTGCCGGCTCCTGCTGCGGCCCAACCACCGCAAACTCTTCCTCTTCCGCTGGTTCGACGCGGGCGTGCGCGGGTTCACCGCCCTCTTCGCCTTCAGCGCGCGCTGGATGATCCGGCTGGGCGTCGTCTCCATGGTGCTCTTCGGGGTGCTCGTCTGGGCCACCTACTCCCTCTTCATGCGGGTTCCGTCGGCCTTCGTGCCCCAGGAGGACCAGGGCTACCTCATGATGGTGGCGCAGCTGCCGAAGGGGGCCTCCCTCGACCGGACCAAGGCGGTGGTCTCCCAGATCGAGGAGTTCATGCTGGCGCAGCCGGAGGTCCGGGGAATCACCGCCATGTGCGGGCAGGACCAGCTCTCGAACGCCGCAGTCTCCTCGTCGGCCAGCATGTTCGTCAGCCTCAAGGACTGGGCGGAGCGCGTCGGGCCGGAGCACTCCGCCGACGCCCTGGTGGCGCGCGTCTTCCAGCGCTTCGGCGGGCTCAAGGAGGCGACGGTCCTCGCGTTCGTGCCGCCGCCCATCCGCGGGCTGGGCATGCGCGCGGGGTTCGAGGCGCAGCTCGAGACCCGCGGCGGCGACGACCTGGCCTCCCTGGCGCGGGTCATGTCCGAGTTCATCGCCGAGCTGAACAAGGACCCGATGTTCAGCGGCGTGTCCGGCACGCTGGACGTCACGCAGCCGAAGATCCGGGTGAAACTGGACCACACACGGGCCAAACTGCTGGGCATCCCGGTGGGCGAGGTGTACAACACGCTCCAGGCGCTGCTCGGATCCTTCTACGTCGACGACTTCAACATCTACGGGCGCGTGTACCGCGTGCAGCTGCAGGCGGAACCGCAGTACCGCGACGAGCCCTCCGACATCCGGAAGATTTACGTGCGCAACAACGCGGGCGAGATGATCGAACTGTCCGGCGTGGTGGACGTTTCCATTGAGGCGGGCCCCAGCGTGGTCGGACGGTTCAACAGTTTCACGTCGGCCCAGATCACCGGCGCGCCCGCCCCGGGCATCAGCACGGGGCAGTGCATCCGGCGCGTTGAGGAGATCGCCGCGCGCACCCTGCCGCCCGGCTACACCGTCGAGTGGAGCTCGGGCTCGTACCAGGAGGTGCGCACGGGCAACCAGTCCTACTACGTCATGCTCTTCGGCCTGGTCATGATCTTCCTCGTCCTCGCCGCGCAGTACGAGAAGTGGTCGCTCCCCCTCGCCGTCCTCATGGCCGTGCCCTTCTGCGTCTTCGGCGCCTTCGCGTCGCTGGTCCTGCGCGCCGCCCCCGCCGACATCTACTTTCAGATCGGCCTGCTCACCCTCATCGGCCTGTCGGCCAAGAACGCCATCCTCATCGTCGAGTTCTGCTCCAAGATGCGCGCCGACGGCGCGGGCATCCTGGAGGCGGCCATCGCCGCCGCCCGCATCCGCCTGCGCCCCGTGCTCATGACCGCCATCAGCACCATCCTCGGCGCGCTCCCCCTGGCCCTGAGCCAGGGCGCGGGCGCGGCCGGACGCCACTCCATCGGCAACAGCGTCGTGGCCGGCATGATCACGGCCACCTTCCTCGCCGTGTTCTTCGTGCCCCTCTTCTTTGTCATCATCCAGTGGCTCAGCGAGCTGGGGTCGCGGAAGCCGGCCCCCGCGGCGGCTGAGGCGCCCCCGCCCCCCGAAGCCGTCACGGAACCGGCCGCCCCCGCCGGGGAGGATCAGGCATGAGCCCCCGCGCGTTTTCCACCGCCGCCGCCCTGCTGGCCCTGCTCCTCTCAGGGTGCGTGGTCGGCCCGGACTATGAGAAGCCGTCGCCGCCGGTGCCGGACGCCTGGAGCACCCCGCTGGAGGGCGGCGAGGCCGCCGGCGAGCCCGATATCGCCGAATGGTGGCGCGTGTTCGGCGACCCCGCCCTGGACGCCCTGGTGGCCCGCGCCCTGGAGGGAAGCCTCGACCTGCGGATGGCGGAGGCGCGCATCCGCGAGTCCCGCGCCGCGGAGGAGATTTCCGGCGCGGACCTCTGGCCCGCCCTGAACGCCTCGGCGGGCTACAAGCGCCTCCAGAACAAGAAGGCGGCCTCCACCGGCATCTCGTCCAGCTCGTCCACCGGCCTCTCCGCCCAGGGCGTCTCCCGGTCCTACTCCCTCTCCGCCGGCGGCACCTCTGTCTCCGTCGCGCCGGACCTCACCGGCGCGGGCAATTCCCGCGTCACGGTGAACCGGGGGCAGGCCGCGTCCGCGCCGTCGCGCTGGGACGACCTTTTCCAGGCGGGCTTCGACGCGCGCTGGGAGCTGGACGTCTTCGGCGGCACGCGCCGCGAAATGGAGGCGGCCCGCGCGTCGCGCGAGGCGGCCGAGGAGGACCTCCGCGCGGTGCGGGTGTCCCTCGCCGCCGAGGTGGCCCGCAACTACTTCACCCTGCGCGAGGCGCAGGCGAGCCTCGACATCGCGTCGCGGAACGCCGCCCTCCAGCGCGACAGCCTGGACCTCGTGCGCGCGCGCTTTGAGGCGGGCCTCACCAACGAGCTCGACATCCGCGCCGCCGAGACCCAGCTCGCCGTCACCGAGTCGGGCCTGCCCGGCCACGCCGCCCGCGTGCAGTACGCCATCCACCGCCTCGGCGTGCTGATGGGCCGCGCGCCCGGCGCGCTCCAGGAGGAGCTGGCCCCCGCCGCCGACCTGCCCCCCGCGCCGCCCACGGTGCCCGTCGGCCTGCCCTCGGACCTCCTGCGCCGGCGACCCGACGTGCGCGCCGCCGAGCGCGACCTCGCCGCCGCCACCGCCCGCATCGGCGTGGCCACGGCGGACCTCTTCCCCAAATTCGCCCTCACGGGATCGCTCTCCGGGCAGGACGACGCCCTCTACGGCCTCAAGCGCGGCGCGAACCTGCTCTGGTCCGTCGGCCCGACGGTCCAGTGGCCCGTCTTCGACGCGGGCCGCATCCGCGCCAACATCCGCGTCCAGAACGCGCGGCAGGAGCAGGCGCTCACGGCCTATGAGAAGGCGGTCCTGACATCGCTGGAGGAGGCCGAAAACGCCCTCGTCGCCTACGCCCGCGAGCAGAACCGCCTCGCCTCGCTGGACCAGGCCGTGACCGCCGCGAACGGCACGCTCACCCTTGCCAGCGACCTCTACGCCCAGGGGCTCACGGACTACCTGCGCGTTCTCGACGCCGAGCGCTCCATCGCCTCCGCCGAGGCCCAGCGCGCCCAGAGCCGCGCCGCCGTCCTCACCAATCTCACCGCCCTCTACAAGGCCCTCGGCGGCGGCTGGAATCCCGAAGAGACGACACCGCCCGCACCGGCGGACGTCGAAGAGGCAAAGGCCGCACCGGCGTCCTGATTCCGCGCGCACGCAAGGACAGCCCGGGGCTGTTTCAGGCGTTGGTGTTGAGCGTGAGGCCGTGGAGTCTCGCGAAGGTCTTCGCCCGGCGGGCAAACTCCCCGCAGTACAGGACCGGATGGGGGCCGGGGTAGACGGCGCAGACGTCGGCGACGCCGCGGATTCTCACCAGCACGCGGGTGGCGCAGCCGCCGGCGGGCGGGCACGCGGGGGAGTTCACCACCTCGCCCGCCCACGCGTCCAGCTCGGGGGTCTCGGTGCGGTACTTGAACAGCGTGACGGGGGCGCCGGCGGGCCACTGCACGTCGAGGGCGAGGGTCTTGGGCATCTGGTGGAAGAAGGGGCGCAGGCGGAAGGGGGCCTCGGGCCTGTCCGGCCCGGCGAGGCGCGGGGTGCAGGTGCAGTGGGACCCGTAGTACAGGTTCTCCACCGTGTCGAAGTCGGGGTTGTGCTGGAAGCCGCCGACGCCGAAGAGCTGCGCCCCGAGCATGAGGGACACCGTGGCGTTCAGGTCGTTCTCGCAGCCGCAGGGCACAAGCGCGCCGTTGTTGATCGCGAAGCTCAGGCAGGGCTTGCGGTGCTTGAGGAAGAGGCACTCGATGGTGACGGCGTCCGCGTCGTGGCGCGCCATGAGCTGAAGCACCGCCCCGTGGGCGCGCACGGCGTCCTCGAAGGCGTTGTCCGCGAGATCCGTGACCGCCCCCGCGTTCTTCCGCACCGCATCCGCCAGCCGGCGCATCTCGTCCGTGACCTCCATCCCGTCGTAGAGGTCGTTGAAGTGGGCGGCGGGCACGCCATGGATGGGCAGGCCGAAAAAGGGCTCCGCGGCGTCCGCCTCCTGCTCCAGTTTTCCGCTCACGCGGAGGAGGCGGCTGCTGGCCATGCGCGCCCGCGCGTGGACCGCGCGCAGGCCGTCCTCCAGGGCGGCGAAATTCTCGATGGAGTGGATGTAGTGGAGGCGCGGGCTTGTGCGGAAGCGCTCCGGCGGGAGCTGGTGGCTCGACCCCACGGGGTGGTACACGATGACCGGCCCGTCATACGCGTCGAGAATGGGGAAAATCTTCGCGCTGAAGCTGTTCCAGAAGTTGACCAGCAGCAGGGCGGCGGGCGGCGCGGCCTTGATCTCCTCCGCGAAGGCGGCGACTGCCGCGTCCGTGTATGCCGGATCCGCGTCCATCTTCACGTCCAGATCAAGGCCCGTGGTGATCCGCCGGATCTCGGTCATCAGGCGCGCCTGCTGCTCCTCCGGCTTGAACTGGTTGCCCGGCCAGGTGAACCACTGGTGAACCGCCCAGCCGTCCTCGCACTTGCCGTCGAGCACGACCTGCGCGGGCGGATAGAAAAAGGCGCCGCGCACCACGGCGGGCGGCTTGGGCCGCGGCGCGGGAAACAGCCCCGAGTCCGCGGCGAGGGCGGCAAACCCCGGCCACAGGGGCATGCCGGAGAATGCGGCGGTGGACTTCAGGAAACTCCGGCGTGAAAAGTCCATGGGCATGGCGTGTCTCCTCGGCAGTCCGCCGCCACACGGCGGCGGGAAGGTCAGTATGTCAGGCTGCGAAAATTCGGAACGGTGTGGAAGGTGATCAGGTTGCCGTCGTGGGCGTTCTTGGCCCGGTGGTCGCCCGACCGCGACAGCACCACCAGGTTCTCGCCGTCCACGGCCATGGATGCGTAGTTCCGGCTCTGTCCGGGGGCGCCGGTGTCGGCCACGCGGCAGGCAAAGCACCAGTCCACGCAGTTGCGCGAGAAGTGCAGGACGAGCCGGTGCCGCTCGTTGTTGGGGAGGTTGTAGCGGTCTGCGGGCAGGCGTTCCGGCCGGGTCATGGAGTCCGTGGACTGGTTGGACAGCAGCCAGAAGAGCTTCGTCGGCTCGTCATAGAGGAGGTGGAACTTGAGCTGGCCGCCCGGGCACGGGACATAGAGCATCGGCTCGCCGGAGGGCGCCTTTTCCAGGGAGACCGTGATCTGCCCGTCCTCCCCCTCCACGGCCTTCGCCACGGCCGCCAGGTTGGTGCCGCCGGTGTGCGCGCGCATCCAGAGGTGGAAGGTGCGGCCCGCCGGGTCGTGCCAGACATGGTCCTTGTCCGTGAACTGGACAATGTTTGTCTCGAGCCACCCGGCAGGGGCCATGTTCCGGTGGTCCTTCAGGGTGAGCAGGACGGTCGGACCCGTGCTGAAAAAGGGCACGCCGAGCAGGCGCGGCGGCCCCGCCTGGGCCACGGCGTCGCGGAAGGTCAGTTCGGAGGAGAAGGTCCACGACGCGCGGCGCGTGAGGTCGGCGTCCGCGGCGGCGGCCATCACGACGGGCGCGAGCACGCTGACCGCCCAGCCCTTGAACTTCGGCTCCGTCTTGCGCTCCATCACGAGGTAGACGCGCCCGCGGGTGTGAAGCACGTTGCAGGGGGCCTGGTGCCACGACTGGCCCTGCGTCAGCATCGCGGCTTCGGACCAGGTGTCGCCGTTGTCCGTGGAGCGCACGATGCCCAGGTCGCCCCGGTGGCCCAGCACATAGACGGACCCGCCCGCCGCAAAGGGCCGCGCGTGCAGCAGCGGCATGTGCGCCCGGAAGGTCCATGTCGCGCCGTGGTCGTCGCTGGTGTAGATGCGCCCGCGCCACGGCCTGCCTTTGGCGTCCCGCGGAATGTCCGGCAGCTTCTCCAGCCCCGGCCCGCCCGCGTCCATCGTCGCCACCAGCCGGCCGCCGTCCAGCCGGGTGATGCCCGGACTGTAGGCGTAGACTCCCTTGGGGTCCGGGGACTCAAACACCACCACGCCCGGCCCGCCCAGCACGGGCGGCGGCCCCGGAGCGCCGGGAGGCGGGGCCGCGGGCGCGGGCGCCGCCGGGCTCCCCGCGAGGGCGCCCCCCGCGGCCATGCCGCCCAGAAAGGTCCTCCGTCCAAACCGGTTCTCGTTTGCGCCCATGGCCGCGCCCTCCGTGCCGTTTGCCTCGCCACAGGATACATCACCGGGCGGCGGACGGCGAAATATTCATTGACGCCCGGGGAGAACCGTTCTATACTGATGCCGCAACCTTGGAGAGTGTGACAGTCATGAAGATGCGTGACACGGTCCGTGGGCGGGGCGGGTTCACCCTGATTGAGCTGCTGGTGGTCATTGCCATCATCGGCATTCTGGCAGCGATTCTGCTGCCCGCGCTGGCGCGGGCGCGCGAGGCGGCCCGGCGCTCCTCCTGCCAGAACAACCTGAAGCAGTGGGGGCTGATCTTTAAGATGTACTCGGGCGAGTCGAAGGGGCAGCGGTTCCCGCATCTCCAGGTGTCGCGCTCCCACCGGTGGAACGGCGACCCGTACCCCTCGCCCGTTGAGGCGCTGGCCCTGGGCCCGCAGACGACCTCCGTCTACCCGGAGTACATGACGGACACCATGATCATGTTCTGCCCGTCGGACTCCGACCCGCCCGGATCCGTGCTGGAGAACCCCGACGGGACCTTCGGAAACCCCATCACGCGCCCGAAGGACGTGGACGCGAGCTACTGCTATCTCGGATGGGTCTTCGACCGGATTGACCGGAACTTCGTCCCCATCAGCACCTATCCCATGATCCAGGCGCTGATAGACATTCTCAGCGACGAGGTGATTCCGGATGTGGACGTGCCCATCCAGCTCGCCGCCGCGCTGAACGACGCCTTCAACACGCAGACCATGGCGGCCTACATGAACCACCAGGGCGCGGCGCTGGCCGCCATCGCCGACGAGGACCGGGACATCAGCGACCAGCCCCAGGGCGAGGGCAACGGAAACGGCGGCAGCAACGTGGTCTACCGGATCCGCGAGGGGATCGAGCGCTTCCTCATCACGGACATCAACAACCCCGGCGCCAGCGCGTCCGCCCAGAGCACGGTGTTCATCATGATGGACCAGCTCGGCACGGGCGCGGCCATCCAGAAGTTCAACCACCTGCCCGGCGGGTGCAACGTGCTCTACATGGACGGGCACGTGGAGTTTGTCCGCTACATCGGCGGCGACGCCAGCGGGATCCCTCCTGTCACCAAGGCCGTGGCGGTGGTGACGGGGGCCCTCTCCACCGGCGGATGACGCCCCGGCCTACTCCATGACGAGCCGCCAGCGGGTGGCCCACAGGCAGGTGTTCTGGTCCGGCCCCGGGTCCTGATAGTACACCGTCAGGATCGTGCCGTTGTCGAGCTGCACGGACGCCGGGTAGCCCAGGTCGCTGTTGACCGCCTCGCACAGGGTGAGCTCGTGCGCCGTGTCCCAGGTCGCGCCGCCGTCGGTGCTCACACAGGCCCGCTCGCTGAAGGGGGCCTTGCGCCGCCCGTACACCACGACCAGCGGCCCCTCCTTCAGCGGCAGGAGGTGCGGCGGGTAGCCCCAGATGCCCGTGGAATGCGTGACGGTCCAGGTGCGGCCGCCGTCGCGGCTCTCCGACTGCCTCATGACGTGGTCCTCCTTGTCCTCTGGCTGGTAGCGGAACATCGCCACGAGCGCGCCGTCGGGAAGTTCGGCCACATGCGGCTCGTGGTAGTGCTTCTGCTGCTCCCCCGCCGGGATCGGCACGGTCCCGATCACCTGCCACGACCGCGCGTCGTCCACCGAGCTCTCGGCCACGAGGGCCATCTCCCCGCCGCCCACCTTGCCCACGCTCAGGAGGCGGCCGTCGCGCAGGGCGATGGACCCGTGGGGCGAGGTGCCCTGCATCCGGACCGCATCCTCCCAGGTGACGCCGCCGTCGGCGGACCGGCGGGTCCAGTAGCCCAGCCCGTCGCGGCGGAGTTCCGGCGTGACCTTTTCGGCGTGGCGCGCGTACTTTTCATCGCGCTCGAAGGCCAGCGAGGTGAACCACGTCAGCACCAGCGTGCCCTGGGCCGTCTCGACGATCCCCGTGTCCCGGTCGTCCAGCGGCGTGTTGTTGACGGTCACGGGCGCGCCCCAGGTCGCGCCGTTGTCCGTGCTGGTGATGATCTGGCTCTTGCCGAAGGGGCACACATGCTGGTCGCGGTCGCCGGAGAAGGCGGCCACCAGCCGCCCGTCCCTCGTGCGGCACACCGTCGGCCAGCCGATGTAGCGGCCCTCCTGGACGCAGATGACCTTCGTGTCCAGAATCTCGGCGCGGGGCGCCGCCGCAGCAGGCGGCGCGGACAGTACGGCCAGGCAGGCGAGGAGGGGAACAAGGCGGCTCATGGCGAATCTCCCTTCAGGTTGCGGGCGCCGGGGCGCCCTCCGGCGACTATAGCCCCGGGAAACGGCGCGCCGCAAGCGGGGGGCGCGAGCCCGGATCGCCGGACAAGAAGTCGCGCGCGCCCGAGACATTCCGACAAGAGGTCGCCGCGTCGGCCGCAGGACGGCCTCCTCGCGATGACGGCTGGAATCGGCGTCATCGCGAAGGAGCGCAGCGACTGCGGCGATCTCGTTCCCGGCATGGCCGCACGCTCGAGGAATTCTTGTCCCGCATCCGCGCGCCAGATTTCCCCGTCTTGCGCGGGCGGGGGGGGAGTGCTATCATGGCGGCCTGTCCGGGGAACACCCCGGATTTCCGGAAAACCACGAAAGGAACGCTGTCATGGGAGACAAGGGATCATTGACGCGCCGCGCCTTCATCGCGGCGGCGACGACGACCGCCGTGATGGGCATGGCGAGGGGGGCGGACGAGGCGCCGAAGGTGAACACCGCGAAGGTCGTGCCGCGGAAACTGTCGCCGAACGACAAGGTGAACGTGGCGGCCATCGGCGCGGGCGGCAAGGGCACGAGCGACATCATGAGCTGCCACAAGCTGGGCGAGAACGTGGTGGCGCTGTGCGACGTGGACTGGAACCGCGCGGAGGAGACGGCGTACCGGCTGAAGGACGCGAAGCATTTCAACGACTACCGGAACATGCTGGAGCAGATGCCGGAGATTGACGCGGTGACGATCTCCACGCCGGACCACACGCACGCCCCGGCGGCCTACATGGCCATGAAAATGGGCAAGCACGTCTACGTCCAGAAGCCGCTCACGCACACCGTCGCCGAGGCGCGCCTGCTCACCCGCACGGCCGCCGAAACGGGCGTCATGACGCAGATGGGCAACCAGGGCCACAGCGGCGACGGCATCCGCCAGGTCTGCGAGATGATCTGGAGCGGCGCCATCGGCGACGTGCGCGAGGCCCACGTGTGGACGCACCGCCCGGTGTGGGACAACCAGGGCGTCACCGAGCCCCTGCCCCCCGAGACCGCCCCCGAGGGGCTCGACTGGGACCGCTGGATCGGCAGCGCCCCCTGGCGGCCCTACCACCACAAGCTCGCCCCGCATGACTGGCGCGCGTGGCTCGACTTCGGCGGCGGCTCCCTCGGCGACATGGCTTGCCACATCATGGACGCCCCCTACTGGGCCCTCAAGCTGGTCGAGGCCTCCGACTTCACCGTCGAGGTCGTCATGCAGAAGGGCCGAAACGAGCAGACCTTCCCCCTCATGACCACCATCAAGTACGCCTTCCCCGAGCGCGCCGGCATGCCCCCCGTGGACGTGTACTGGTACGACGGGCACGAGCCCGACCCCGCCACGGGCGAGGAGAAGTACAACCGCCCCGCCCGCCCCGAGGGCCTCGCGGCGGACGTCGTCCTCGGCGACAAGGACATGAACGGCTCGTTCTTCATCGGCACCAAGGGCATCCTCACGGCGGGCGAGTACGGCGGCGAGCCGCGCCTCGTGCCGGACAACCTGATGAAGGACTACAAAATGCCCGACGCCACCATCGAGCGCATCCCGGAAGAGAACCCCTACTTCGACTGGATCCGCGGCATCAAGACGGGCCAGAAGCCCTGCTCCAACTTCGACTACGCCGGCCCCTTCACCGAGATGGTCCAGTTCGGCAACCTCGTCGTGAAGTCCGGACAGAAACTCCACTGGGACAACAAAAACGGCGTCGTCACCAACGTGCCCAACGCCAAGGAGGTCGTCACCAAGGAGTACCGCAAGGGCTGGGAGATCCCCTGCTAGGCCCCTGAAGCAACAGACAGCATCCGCCGCGCCCCGCATCCCACGCGGGGCGCGGCTCTTTTATGGACGGGGACGGCCTTAGGGGTGTGGCAGAGGGTGCCGCCCCTCTTGGTCCCCCCTTGAGGGGGGTGGCCGCGTCTTCGCGGCCGGGGGATGTTCTTACAGCCCGCCAACGCCCCGGGATCCTGAACATCCCCCGGTTCGCTCCCGCGAACCGCCCCCCTCAAGGGGGGACCCAAGGCGGAGAATGCCGGGTTCCTGCAACTTCCCCCCGCGCGGCCCCCTGTGCTATCCTGCCTATATCGGCGCGCGGGGCGCCTGGTGGAGGGTGCGCATGATTTCGGTCAAGTCGCTGCGGGTGGACTACGACACCGTCACCGCCGTGGAGGATCTGGACCTGGAGGTGGCGCCGGGGGAGATCTTCGGCCTGCTCGGTCCCAACGGCGCGGGGAAGACCTCCACCATCAAGGCCATTGCCCGGGCCATCGAGCCGACCTACGGCGAAATCCGCATTGACGGCGTGGACCCCGACGTCCACCCGGAGGAGGCCTGGCGCCGCATCGGCTACATGCCCGACCTCCCGCCGCTCTACCCCGACCTGACGGTCCGCCAATACCTCGACGTGTTCGCCGCCGCGCACCTCGTGGCCCGCCCCGGACGGGCGGACCGGGTGCGCGACTGGGCCGCCCGGGTGGACCTCGAGAAGAAACTCGACACCCGGGTCTCCGAGCTTTCGCGGGGCATGAAGCAGCGGCTCGTGCTGGCGAAAACGCTGCTCCCCGAGCCGAAGGCGCTCCTCCTCGACGAGCCCGCCAGCGGCATGGACCCCATCGCCCGCGTCGAGATGCGCCGCCTCCTTCACGAGGCCGCCGCCAACGGCGCCGCCGTCGTCATCTCCAGCCACATCCTGTCCGAGCTCGACGAGCTCTGCACCGCCGTCGGCGTCATGGAAAAGGGCCGCATGGTCGTCTCCGGCAGCATCGCGGACATCCGCCGCCGCCTCGAGACGGGCGTGCGCCTGCGCATCCGCCCGGCGGGTGCCACCTCCGCCGAAGCCGTCGCCGCGTTCCTGGAGGGCAATCCGCTCGTCTCCGGACCCGCCGTCGCCGCAGGACAGTGCCTTGCCGAGTTCCACGGCACGGAGGACCAGGCGGCGGAGCTGCTGTCCGCCCTCGCGGGCGGCGGCCTCACCGTCGCCGAGTTCGCCCTGGAGCACGAGAGCCTCGAAAGCCTCTTCATGCGCATCGGTGCACGAGAGACGTCATGAAACTGGTGCCGCTCCGCGACAATCCGCAGTTCCTCAAGGGGTTCTACCTGCGCACCCGCTTCCCCGAGGTCATCTTCGAGCCCGTGCTGGCCGCGCTGGTGCTGGTGGTGTTTCTGGTCCTGTGGACGCCGATGGGGGGAGGGCCGCTGTCTTGGAAAGCGCTTGTGCTGGTGCTAGCCGGGATGCAGGTCTGCCTCGCCCTGTTACTCGCGCCGCTCGCCGTGGTCCGTCTGACGCTTTTGGATAGAATGGCGGGAGTGGTGGATTTTTACCGCGCGTCCCCGCTGCCCACCCGAAACCACCTGGTTGGGCTGGTTCTGGGGGGGGTGTTCCCCGAATGGCTGCTGGGGGGCGCGCTGTTTCTTCTGTTCCTTCCCATCGCCCACGCGGCGGGTATTCCCTGGCACCTGTCCTGCGCCTTTGCCGCTAGCCTCCTCCTGTCCAGTCTGGTGCTCGCTCTCGGGCTCTCCGGTTCAGCGGCGGGAAACGCGCGAACGGGCGGAGAAGGGCTGATCGTTTTTGTTCTCATGGCCTATGGAATGGCGCTGCTCTTTGCCGGCAAAGAGGGGTTCGGCATGTGGATTCACGCCGCCGGCGCGCCCGTCGTGAGGGCGGTCCTCACGCACCACCATTTGACGGCGGGGGAGGGATATGGATTGGGGCAGACGCTTGTCCTGGTGGGGTTTCAGGCGGCCATGCAGCTGCCCCTGCTGCTGCTGGGATGGGTTTCCCTTTGGCGGGGGTTTCGCGGGCCGCGCTGGCACAACGGCCGGAAATTCCAGGCGCTGCTCCTGTCGGTCTACGTCTTCTGCTGCCTCCTTCCTGGCGGCGGGTGGTCGGTTCCACAGGGCCTTTCCCCTGCGCGGGTCGGAAACGGCGTTGTCATGCGGGACCCCGAGGAAACGAATGCTGAGAGGGAGGTTCAGGACTATTGGTGGCAGCACCGGGGGATGGTGGTCGTGTGCGGCGGGATGGCCGCCGCACTCCTGCTGGGGACCATGGCTGCGGCGACTCCGGCGCGGGGCGAGACCGTCCGCGGCATGCGCAGAGCGCTAAAGACTGGCGCGCGCCGCGCGGCATTGCTGGACGACTGGGCGCTCAACCCGCCCGTCATGGTTGGCGTTAGTCTGGTTTCACTTCTTGCCATAGCGGCGTTTCACGCCACGGGGGTGGTTCATCTCACGGCGGGCGCGGCCTGCTGGCTGGTCCTGGTCTTCCTGGGCTGCCTGTGGTTCGCCCTGCTCCACCAATACGTTCAGCTCAGGTGGGGCTCCCGCGCCCGGCAGATGTTCATCCTGTTTGTTCTGGCCACCTGGGTGATCCTTCCCCTGGTCGCGCTTTTCAACCCCTTCGGCATGATTCTATCCCCCTTCCTGCCCTTCGGCCTTCTGCTGGCCAACTTTCCGAGTTTCTTTGACGCCGGAACAAGGGGAGAGTGGGTTACCCCCGCAACCTTCATTTTTCTCGCGGCGGACCTCATGCTTGTGTGCGTCTTCTCGGGGATTCTGTGGGCGCAGTACCGGCGAGTTTGTGAGGCCGTGAGTGGAAAGCGGCCGGACGGAAAAGATGATGCGGAGACTCGTCCTCTGGACAAAGGAACGGGGGGCGGTTCGGCGCCCGCCACACCTGAAGTGACCGGGCGCGTCGGCGCGAGGGAAACGTCATGAAACTGGTTTCGCTTCAGGACAATCCGCAGTTCCTCAAGGGGTTCTACCTGCGCACCCGCTTTCCCGAGGTCATCTTCGAGCCCGTGCTGGCCGCGCTGGTGCTGGTGGTGTTTCTCGTGCTGTGGGTGCCCATGGCCGATGTGGAGGGGGCCTGGAGCGCTCTGGCCGCCGTGACGGGGGCCATGGCGCTGTTTGTCGCGGGGTTTGTCGCGCCGGTCGCGGTGGGGCGCATGGCCATGGCGGAGGTGCGCGAGGGCACGCTGGATTTCTACCGCGCCTCCCCGCTGGCGGCGCGCAACCATGTGGCCGGGCTTGTGGTGGGCGCGGGGTTTCCCGAATGGGCGCTTGCCGGGGTGCTGCTGCTCGTCTTCGTGCCTTCCGCCCTCGTGGCGCGGTTTCCGTGGCATTTGGTCTGCGCGTTTGTGCTTTCCTGCGCCATGACCAGCGCCCTCCTGATGTTCGCTTCGGCGACGGTTGGCCTGAACACGCAGGATGGAAAACGGGGAAACGGCGGGCTGATTGCGGTGGTCGCCGTGGGGTTTCTCGTGTGGCTCATGGTCGTGGGGCGCCTGAGCGACCGCGCGGACACCGTCTGGGCGCACATGGTCGGCTTGCCCCTTCTGGTGATCATGGCGAACGCGGGGAGCCTCCGAGGCGGCGGGTTTGGCGCGGGGGATTCGGCCGTGCTGCTCCTGCTTCAGTGTGCGATGCAGGCGCCCCTGTTTGTCCTGTGCTGGGTCAACCTGTGGCGCGCCTTCCGCGGCCCGCGCTGGCACAACAGCTGGAAACTCCAGGCGCTGCTGGTCGCCGTGTACGCCTTCTGCTGCCTGATTCCCAACGGCACCGTGGGGCGGCCGCCGTTGACCCCGGCGGAACAGCAGAACGCGCAACGCATGGGGGACCTCCCGGAGAAGCCGCAGGGCGCCGGCGGACTGAGCGCCTCCGCCGTCACCATGGCCCTCCTGCTGGGCACGATGGTCGCCGGATCGCCCGGGGCGGCGCAGGTGGCCCGGGGCCTCCGCCGGGCGCGCAAGGCCGGCAAACGGGGCGTCTCCTGGCTGGACGACTGCGCGGTCAGCGCGACGGCCATGCTCGCCGTGACGGGCGTGTGCCTGCTGGCCCAGGGGGCGCTGTACGCCGCCGGCATCTCCCGGTTCACCCCCCAGATGGCCCTCGGATTCCTGCTCCTATGCCTCAACCTTCTGTTTCTGGCCCTCTTCTACCAGTGCGTGCAGATCGGCTGGGGCGCGCGGGGCCGAAAACTCTTCATGCTCTACATTATTGTCGCGTGGGTGGTCCTTCCCGCGGTCCTGCGGTTCAACATGGTTGGGATGCTCCTGGCCCCCTGGCTTCCCTTCACGCTGCTGATCGTCGGCTCGGGGATGCCCCTCGGCGAGGAAGTCGTCGCCGAGGCAACCGCCGCCACCGCCGCCGCCCTCGTGCTAAACGCCGCGTTGGCCTGCGCGGCCGCCGTGGTCCTCCACAACCAGTACCGGCGCCTGAAGGAGCAGGTTTTCAAAGCGTAATCCGGCGGGCCGGCGGATGCGAAAGGAATCGCCCGGCGGGTGAGCGGGGGCTGTGGCTTCGAGGAAGAGGGCGCGGCAAGCAGCGCCCCTACATGCGCTTGCCATGAGCCACACCAGGCGCGCGGCTCGTAGGGGCGCTACTTGCTGCGCCCCTACATGCGCTTGCTATGAGCCACACCAGGCGCGCGGTTCGTAGGGGCGCCGCTTGCTGCGCCCTCTTTGCGCCCACCGGGGGCGCCGCTTGCCGCGCCCCGGAGTTTGGGGGTCAGCGGCCGCTTTCCGCGGCCGGGGCGAGCAGCGGCAGGAGGGCCTGCTCGAAGGCCTCGGCCTTTTTCCCGATGCCCCAGGTGCGAAGGTGGCAGATGTCGGTGAACATGTCCGCGCCGCCGGTGAAGGCGGCGGCGACATCGAGGCAGGGGAGGTTCTCCCGTTCGCAGAAGGCACGGACGCGGCGGTTGTAGGCGTCCACGAGGCGGCAGTAGCCCGCCATGTTCACGAGCCGCCCCCAGAGCATGGTGCCGACGCGGTGCTCGTAGAAGGCGCGCTCGTCGGGCGGGAGGTGCTCGTAGTCGGGCCGGGCGAAGGTGGCGGGGGCGAAGTCCGCGCCCTGGGCGCGGCAGGCCTCCGCCAGACGGCCCAGATGGGCGATGAGGGTCTCGTCCACGATGCGGTCGAGGGCGGCGTCGCCGGGCAGGAGCAGGGGGCCCAGGTAGTCAAACACGAACCGGGACCGCCCGAGCAGGTTCCGCAGGTTTGCCAGGGTGCCGGCCCGGGCGGGGTTTGTCCACTGTTCCACGAGCAGCGGCACGTCGTTCACGAAGTTGTAGTGGATGACGAGGTCCGGCTGGAGGGCCAGATAGTCGGGCAGGTGCTCCGCCTCGCCGCCCGCGCCCAGCGCGAAGATGCCCGCGTTCACCACGTCCACGCCGCGCCCCGGCAGGGATTCCCGCAGCCGCGCCTCGAGGATGTTGGGCCAGGTCAGCTCGTTGGTCACCCCCTCGGCGGTGGTGGATCCGCCGATGCAGACGATGCGGTAGACGCCTTCGGGTTTGGGCAGGACGACCTCGTCGTCGCGGAACCCGCGGGCGTTGGTGCGCAGGTCAATGAAGTCGGCGTGGCGCAGGTTGGGCCGGAGGGTGGTCCAGAGTTTTTCCCATTGGGAGGCGCGGAGGAACACGCCGACCTGCTCCGGGGCGGCGGCGTCTTTGGGGAAGGGGTGAAAGGCGAACTGGACGACCCGGGGCTCCCCGCCGCCGTCCGGGGGCAGGGGGTAGTCGCGGAACTGGCGGGCGCCGCCCCAGGCCATGCCGAGGGCCGCGCGGGCGTCCCCGGCCACCTCGGGGGGCAGGGGGGCGAAGAGGTTCGCCGCCCCGGCGATCTTCGCGGCGACCTCGGCAACCTCGGGGGCCGTCTGCGGGGACTCCGGCCTCCATCCCTCCACCACCGCGCCCGCGGGGCCCGTCTGAAAGGCGGCCCAGCCGCGTTCGGCGAGGAAACCGGTCCGTTCGGCGGGGTTCAGGGCGAGGAAGGCGTCGCGCGCGCGGACATCGGCGTCCGTATCGGGGGGGGCGGGGGCGTGGCGGGCGATGACGTCGGCGTCCTCGGCGGCGCGGGTGTCATACAGCCGCGCCTCGACGGCCCGGACGCGGGACAGGGACTTCCCCGCCCTCCAGACGGCAAACGCCTCCACGAGAACGGCGGCAACGACACCCCATGCGACCAGGGAGAAGGCGAAAAGCAGAACCCGCCGTTTCATGGGCTGCTCCGGCCCGCCCGGAACACGATTTCGCTATTGCGGCGGGCCCGTGCGCGGCTTAGGCGGCACTTATGCCGCGGATCTGGGTGACGAGCGTGATGATCATGGTGATCAAACTCAGGATGCCCATGATCGCATCAATAATGCTGAAGAGGTCCTGGGCCCGGGCGGGGCGCCGGGTGATGAGGGGGGTGCGGGTTGCCATGTCTTTGTCTCCGTGCTTTCGGGGACGCCGGGGGCTCCGGAGCCGGACCCTCCGGCGGTGACCCGCCGGTTGCTTCCGGAAGTATAGCAAGTTTGGCCCAAAAAAGCGACGCCCCCGGCAAGAACCGGGGGCGTCGGAAAGGGGCGGAATCAGGTGTTGATCTTCGGGATGCTCTCGGCGCCCTTGCGCAGGGACTCCTCGTCGAGGGCGATGTCCTGCAGGTTGCCCGACAGGTAGTTGTCATAGGCGGTCAGGTCGAAGTGGCCGTGGCCGCTGAGGTTGAAGAGGATGGTCTTCGCCTCGCCGACCTCCTTGCAGCGCAGGGCCTCCTCGACGGCGCCGCGGATGGCGTGGCTGGACTCGGGCGCGGGAAGGATGCCCTCGCACTTGGCGAAGAGCAGGCTGGACTCGAAGCAGGGGTTCTGCATGAGGGCCAGCGCGCCGATGCACCCCTCCTTCTTCAGGTGGGCCACCTGGGTGGCCACGCCGTGGTAGCGCAGGCCGCCCGCGTGGATGCCCGGCGGCATGAAGTTGTGGCCCAGGGTATACTGCTTCATCAGCGGCGTCATGCCGCCCGTGTCGCCGAAGTCATAGGCGAAGGGCCCGCGGGTCAGGGTCGGGCAGGCGGCCGGCTCGACGGCCACGCACCACACATTGCTCTTGCCGTCCAGGCGGTCCTTCACGAAGGGGAACGCGACGCCGGCGAAGTTGGACCCGCCGCCGCAGCAGCCGATGACCACGTCGGGGTACTCGCCCACGCTCTCCAGCTGGAGCTTGGCCTCCTGGCCGATGATGGTCTGGTGCATGCACACGTGGTTGAGGACGCTGCCCAGGCTGTACTTGATGGAGCCGCCGCTCTTGGCCGCGATCTCCACGGCCTCCGAGATGGCCATGCCCAGGCTCCCCGTGGTGCCGGGAAAGTCCTGGTTGAACTTGCGGCCGATGTCCGTCTCCATGCTGGGGCTGGCGACCACGCGGCCGCCGTAGGCCTGCATCACGCTCTTGCGGTAGGGCTTCTGCTCGAAGCTGATCCGCACCATGTAGACCGTGCACTTCATGTCGAACATGGCGCACGCGATGGAGAGCGCCGTGCCCCACTGGCCCGCGCCGGTCTCCGTGCTCAGCTCGTTCACGCCCTCCATCTTGTTGTAGTAGGCCTGCGCGATGGACGTGTTGATCTTGTGGCTGCCCGCCGGGCTCACGCTCTCGTTCTTGTAGAAGATCTTCGCCGGGGTGCCCAGGGCCGCCTCCAGCCGGTACGCCCGGCGCAGCGGCGTCGGCCGGTACAGCAGCAGCTTGTCCATCACCTCGCCGGGAATGGAAATGTACCGCTCCGCGCTCATCTCCTGCGCGATCAGCCCCATCGGGAAGATGGCGGCCAGGTCCTCCGCCTTCACCGGCTGCTGCGTGCCGGGGTGCAGCACGGGCGCCATCGGCGTCGGCATGTCCGCGTTGATGTTGTACCACGCGTCCGGCATCTTCTTGGGGTCAAGCAGGATGTTGTACTCGTTCATTGCTCGGTTTCCTGATGAGGGTTGACTGCGGCCCGGGCGGGGTCCGGGCCGGTAACACCCGAAGCGCCCGCGTTATTGTAAAGAATTCCGGGAGAAAAACCAAACCGGGCGCTCCCGCGCGGATGCAATACCCCCTCCGGGGCGGCTACAATGGCCCAGGACGCGCGCCGCGCGCGGGGAAGAACCATGGAAAACACGGGCCCCGGACAGCACAGCACCCCCCCGGAGATCGTCGTCGTTTCCGGACTGCCCCGTTCCGGCACCTCCATGATGATGCGCATGCTGGCGGCGGGCGGCATGCCCCTGTTCACCGACGACGCGCGCGCCGCGGACGAGGACAACCCCCTGGGCTACTTCGAGCACGAGGCGGTGAGGCGCCTGCGGGAGGACGCCTCCTGGGTGCCCGGGGCCGCGGGAAAGGCCGTCAAGGTGGTCTCGTTCCTGCTTCCCGCCCTCCCGGAGGGATTTCTCTACCGCGTGATCCTCATGCGGCGGCCCCTGGAGGAGGTGCTCGAATCGCAACGGCGCATGCTGGAGCGCCGGGGCGCCCCCGCGGCGGACGACGACGCGCGCATGGCCGCCCTCTTCCTTCGGCACCTGGCGGCGACGGAGCGGTGGCTTGCCGCGCGGCAGGGCGTGAGGGCGCTCGCCGTGGACTACGCGGAGGCCCTGGCCGCGCCCGCGGACACGGCACGCCGGGTGGCCGACTTCCTCGGCGGCGGGCTCGACGCCGCGGCGATGGCGGCGGCGGTGGACCCCGCGCTGCGGCGCGCGGGGCGGCCAATAAAGAAATAATTCCTTAAAGTTGCAATAGAGAAATTTTTCTTGGTATACTGCGCGGCGACCGGCCTCGCAGTGCGGCGTGGGGCGCGCGGCCCCGTTACGGCGGCGCGCCCCACGCCGAAAACAGGAAGACCGGAGGAAAGGGCCCCTGCGGGCCCGTTCCGGACGGGAGCGAACGACAAGGCATGAACGATCTGCTTTCCTGGAAGAACCGGCTGACGACCACGCTGGCCATGGAGCTGCTGGCGGCGCTCTCGGGGCTGGCGCTGGTGGGGTTCATTCTCGGCCACCTGGGCGGCAACTTTCTGCTGTTCCTGGGCCCGGAGGCCTTCAACGCCTACGCGGCGCGCCTCCAGTCGCTGGGGCCGCTGCTGTGGCTGGCGCGCGGCGGGCTGCTGGCGGCGGCGGCGGCGCACATCTCCATGACCGTGTGGCTGAAGCTGCGCAACCGCGCGGCGCGCGGCGGGGCGGCCTACGCGGTGTCCGCGCGGGCGGCGGACCGCGCCGTGGGCACGCGCACCATGATCTACACGGGCGTCATCATCGCGTGCTTCCTGCTGCTGCATGTCTGCGATTTCACCCTCTCCGACAAGGCGGGCCCCCGGTCCGTGGTGAACGGCGGGAGCCTGCACCTGTACGGCGTGGTCTTCAACGGGTTTGCGAACCCCGTCCGGTCGCTGCTGTACATCGTGGCGGTGTGGGCGGTGGGGCTGCACTTCACCCACGTCATCTCCAGTTTCTGGGTGACCCTGGGCATTCTCAGCGACCGGGCGACGCGTCTGGCCGACCGGGCCGCCCGCACGGCGGGGATCCTCGTGGCCCTGTCCTTCACGTCCATTCCCGTGTTCATTCTCATCAAGGCGCATTTCCTGGGGTGACCCGCCCCGTCGTCCATAGGAGCCCACAGTCATGCTGAATTCCAAGATTCCCGGCGGACCCCTCGCCCAGAAATGGTCCCGGCACCAGTTCGAGATGAAGCTGGTGAACCCCGCCAACAAGCGGAAGTTCACGGTGATCGTCGTGGGGACCGGGCTCGCGGGCGCGTCCGCCTCGGCCTCGCTCTCCGAGCTGGGCTACAACGTGAAGACCTTCTGCATCAACGACTCGCCCCGGCGCGCCCACAGCATCGCCGCGCAGGGCGGGATCAACGCGGCCAAGAACTACCCGAACGACGGCGACAGCGTGCACCGGCTCTTCTACGACACCGTGAAGGGCGGGGACTACCGGGCCCGCGAGGCCAACGTGCACCGCCTGGCCGAGGTGAGCTCCGCCATCATTGACCAGTGTGCCGCCCAGGGCGTGCCCTTCGCGCGGGACTACGCGGGCTACCTCGACAACCGCTCCTTCGGCGGCGCGCAGGTGTCGCGCACCTTCTACGCGCGCGGCCAGACGGGCCAGCAGCTCCTGCTGGGGGCCTACGGCGCCCTGATGAAGGAGGCGGCCGGCGGCAACGTGACGCTGTTCCCGCGCCGCGAGATGGCGGAGCTGGTGGTGGTCAACGGGCGCGCCGCGGGGATCGTGGTCCGCAACCTGCTCACGGGGAAACTGGAGACCCATCTCGGCGACGCCGTGGTGCTGGCCACGGGCGGCTACGGAAACACCTTCTACCTCAGCACGAACGGCAAGACCTGCAACGTGTCCGCCGCGTGGCGGGCGCACAAACGCGGCGCCTGCTTCGCCAACCCGTGCTTCACGCAGATCCACCCCACCTGCATCCCCGTGCACGGCGACCTCCAGTCGAAGCTGACGCTCATGAGCGAGAGCCTGCGCAACGACGGGCGCATCTGGGTGTCCCGCGTGCCCGGCGAGACCCGCCACCCCAACGACATCCCCGAGGGGGACCGCAACTATTACCTCGAGGAGAAGTACCCGAGCTTCGGCAACCTCGTGCCCCGGGACGTGGCCTCGCGCAACGCGAAGACCGTGTGCGACGCGGGCTTCGGCGCGGGCGGCGGCAACGCGGTCTACCTGGACTTCAGCGACGCCATCCGGCGCCAGGGCGCGGCGGCCATCCGGGAGAAGTACGGCAACCTCTTTGACATGTACCAGCGGATCATGGACGACGACCCCTACACCGAGCCGATGATGATCTTCCCGGCGATCCACTACACCATGGGCGGGCTCTGGGTGGACTACAACCTCATGAGCACCGTGCCGGGGCTGCACGTCATCGGCGAGGCCAACTTCTCCGACCACGGCGCGAACCGGCTGGGCGCGAGCGCCCTCATGCAGGGCCTGGCCGACGGCTATTTCGTCCTGCCGTACACCCTCGGCGACTACCTCGCCCAGGCGGGCCCCGCAAAGACCCCGGAGGACGCCCCCGAGGTTCGCGAGGCGGAGCAGTCCGCCGCGGACCGCATCACGCGGCTCATGGGCATCCGCGGCAGGCGCACGGTCAACGACATCCACCGCGAGCTCGGCCTGCTGCTCTGGGAGAAGTGCGGCATGGCCCGCAACGAGAAGGGGCTCACGGAGGCCCTCGCCCGAATCCCCGAAATCCGCGACGAGTTCTGGGGCAACGTGAACATCCCCGGCGAGTCCGGCGGCTTCAACCAGGTGCTCGAGCGGGCCGTGCGGCTGGCGGACTTCCTGGAGTTCGCCGAGCTGATGGTGCTGGACGCCCTGGAGCGCCGCGAGTCCTGCGGCGGCCACTTCCGCGAGGAGTCGCAGACCGAGGACGGCGAGGCGAGGCGCGACGACGAGAACTTCAGCCATGTGTCGGCGTGGGAGCACACGGGCGAAGGGAAGCGCCCGGTCCTGCACAAGGAGCCCCTCGTGTTCGAGGTGGCGCACCCCAGCCAGAGGAGCTACAAGTAATGGACAACCGGACCATCTCCCTGACCCTGAAAGTGTGGCGGCAGCCCTCGGCGGACGCGCCCGGAACCTTCCAGACCATCGCCGCGAAGGACGTCTCCACGGACATCTCCTTCCTGGAGATGCTCGACATCGTGAACGACGGCCTTGAGGCGCGCGGCGAGGAGCCCGTCGCCTTCGACCATGACTGCCGCGAGGGCATCTGCGGCTCCTGCGGCGCCGTCGTCAACGGCCAGGCCCACGGCCCCCAGGCCGCCACCACCCTCTGCCAGCTCCACATGCGCAAGTTCAACGACGGCGACACCATCATCATCGAGCCGTTCCGCGCGCGGGCGTTCCCGGTCGTCAAGGACCTCGTGGTGGACCGCGGCGCCCTCGACCGCATCATCCAGGCGGGCGGCTACATTTCCGTGCGCACCGGCGCCGCGCCCGACGCCCACGCCGTCCCCGTGAAGAAGGACGACGCGGAGCGGGCCATGGACGCCGCCGCCTGCATCGGCTGCGGCGCCTGCGTCGCCGCCTGCCCCAACGCCTCCGCCAGCCTCTTCACCTCCGCGAAGATCACCCAGCTCTGCAAGCTGCCCCAGGGCCACCCCGAGCGCAACCGCCGCGTCGTCGCCATGGTGCGCCAGATGGACGCCGAGGGATTCGGGAGCTGCTCGAAGCACTACGAGTGCCAGGCCGCCTGCCCCAAGGAGGTCAAGGTCGAAAACATCACCCTCATGAACCGCGAGTACCTGCGCGCCCTCGCCGGACTGGACTGATCCGCCGGACAGGGCGGACGCGCGCCGCGGCAGTGGCGGGAACGAGGTTGCTTCGCTGCGCTCGCAACGACGGGGAGAACACGCGTCGTTGCGAGCCCCAGACCGCCCGGCGGCGGGAATGTCGTTGAAGAAAGGCGTGTCAGGCGTCAGATGTCGCGGGAGCCCCCGCACGTTCTTGGCGGGTCCGTCTGTTATGTGGAGTGCGGTGGCAGAGCGAAGCGGCGACACCGCTTTGCCCGGGGAGGGTCCATGCCGCACCCCTCCCGGCAGCTC
>JAAYBR010000002.1 GCA_012730045.1 Candidatus Hydrogenedentota bacterium
GGTGGCAGAGCGAAGCGGCGACACCGCTTTGCCCGGGGAGGATCCATGCCGCACCCCTCCCGGCAGCTCTTTCCCGGGAACCAAAGCGGCGTCGTTGCCGCCGCACTCCAAAAGGAGACGCCGCGCGGCCCTCCCGTCTCGCCACGGCTTCGGCCCCCTCCATCGCCCAAACCGCGCGCCCCCTGGGATCGCCAAGCTCCAGCTTGGCCTCTTGGGTTCTTCCGCGCGGGCCTGTTCGATCCGTGTTTCCCCGAAAGCCAAGCTGGAGCTTGGCGATCCCAGGGGCGCGGCCTATCCGGCGATCAGGTCCAGGGCGGGAATGCCGGGAAAGAAAAACCCGCCGCCCCGGAGGTCCGGGACGGCGGGAAAAACCAGACGGAGCGCGGGGGTCACTTCACGGGACGGCCCCACACCTCGATCTCGACGTAGTGGTTGTTCTCGTCGGCGGTGCTGCCGTTGCTGTAGAAGCGGACGTAGCGGGCCTTGGCGCCCTTGGTGTCCAGCAGGCGGCCCTTGTTGTTCTCGATGTACTCCTTGTCCTCGCCCACGCCGAGGCCGGAGGAGTTGTCAATGTCGTTGTTGTACAGGGTGGTGACGCCGGTCTTGAACTCGGGGTCGTCGGAGGCCTGGACAATGATGTCGAAGTACACGCGTTTTCCCTCGTGGAAGTGCCAGAAGAGGACGGCGTAGATCTCGTGGGCCGCCTCGAGGTCCACCTGCACCCACTGCGTGCCCGGCCCCAGCTCAACGAGGCTGTTCTTGGCGTAGTTCTTGTCGCCGTCGGTGACCATCTTCAGCTCGCCGAGGGCCGGGTTCTTCTCGCTGCTGGTGACCGTCTTGCCCTTGGAGACGAGGACGGTGCCCTTGGGGGCCATGAACGCCGGGCGGTCCTTGAAGTCCTCCTTCTCAAGGTTCTCGCTCCAGTAGTCAATCGGCGTGCCGCCGAAGAAGGGCTCGGGCAGCTCGAACTTCAGCTCCTCCTGGTCCTGGGCGTAGCCCGGGGCGGCGAAAACCGCAAGCATCAGCGTCATCACGGCCAGCGTCAGGGTCCAGCAAAAGGTCTTCATGGCTTACTCCTTGTTCGGGGCCGGCCCGGTGCGGGACAGCCGGTTTTCAGTTCTTGTGTGCCCGCCGCAGACCACGGCGGGCGGGTATTCTACCAAAAACCCGCCGCCGGCCCCAACCGGACACTCCGCACAACAGGACGAGCGCCGCCCGTCCCCTATTCACTCAGACCACCGGCGGCGCGGCCCGGTTTCCCGCCCCCCCCTCCGGCCGATTTGCCCCGGGAGGGGCAAAACGGCACAATAGGGCTTTCGGACACAACACGGGCGGCCCCGGTTTCGCCGCCCGAGGGAGACGATTATGCACCAGGAGACTCCGGGCGCCCTGTCGCGGCGCGGCTTTCTGAAACGGGCGGCCACCCTGTCCGCCTTCTCGATCGTGCCCCGGCATGTGCTGGGCGGCGCCGGGTTCACCGCGCCCAGCGACGAGATCACCCGCGCCGTTGTGGGCGTGGGCGGCATGGGCACCGGCCACCTGGGCTACGCCGGGGCGCGCACGGTCGCCGTGTGCGACGTGGACCGCAAGCATCTCCAGTCGGCGCTCGACTCCCTGGAGAAGGGCGTGAAGGGCTGTACGGACTTCCGCGAGGTGCTCGCCATGCCGGAGGTGGACGTGGTGCACATCGCCACGCCGCCGCACTGGCACGGACTGATCAGCATCATGGCCGCCGAGGCGGGCAAGGACGTCTGGTGCGAGAAGCCCATGACCCGCACCATCGGCGAGGGCCGGCGCGTGGTGGAGGCCGTCCAGCGCAACGGGCGCATCTTCCGCCTCAACACCTGGTTCCGCTTCCGCGACAACTACTACGGCTACGGGTCCACCGTCGCCCCGATCAAGCAGATCGTGGACAGCGGCGAGCTGGGCTGGCCCCTGCGGGTCGTCGTGGGTGCGGGCACGGGCTTTGACTTCAAGTTCTACTGGAGCGGCCGCACCGACCTGACGCCCCAGCCGGTCCCCGAAGAGCTGGACTACGACATGTGGCTCGGCCCCGCGCCGTACAAGCCCTACCACCCCCACCGCACGCACCAGACCTTCCGGGGCTACTGGGACTACGACGGCGGCGGGCTGGGCGACATGGGCCAGCACTACCTCGACCCGGTGCAGTACCTGCTGGGCAAGGACGACACCAGCCCGGTCGAGGTGGAGGTGGACGCGCCGCAGCAGCACCCGGACGCCGTCAGCTCTTGGCGGAAGATCGTCCTGCGCTACGCCGACGGCTGCGAGATCGTCCTCGACGGCGAGGGCTTCTCGCAGGGCATGCCCTACATTGAGGGGCCGAACGGGAAACTTTTCAAGAACCTGCGCCTCGAGATCAAGGGCCAGGAGAAGACGCTGCGCGGCCTGCCGGACAACGCCCCGCAGGAGGGCGACTTCTACGACTGCGTGCGCACGCGCCGCACCTTCGCCCTCAACGAGGCCAACGGCCACCGCTCCTGCACCCTCATCAACCTTGGCACAACGGCCGCGCGCCTGGGGCGCAACCTGCGCTACGACCCCGTGAAGCAGGAGTTCGTGGACGACCCCGAAGCCAACCGCATGGTCTTCCAGCCCATGCGCGGCCCGTGGAGGGTGTGAGCATGCCCGCGAAACCCGGCAATGAAACCGCCCCGGCGAAAAGACAAGGAACCCCGCCCATGAAATCCCCGACGCTCCGCGCGGCCCTGTGCGCCGCCCTTTTCCTGTGCGCGCCTCTCTTCGCGGCGGACCTCGACGCCCTGCTCGCGCCCTTCCCCGCGCAGAACGCCGCGGCGCTCGACGCGGCCTGCGCGCCCCTCATGGCGGGCGGCGCGCCGCTGGTCGCGGAACTCTGCGGGCGCATCCAGCCGGAGGGCTCCGCGGACGCCGACATCGCGCCGCGTTACGCCCTCACGGGCCTCGTGAAATGGGTCGGAACCCCGGCAAATGCGGCGGGCCGCCCCGCCGTCGCCGCAGGAATCGCCACCGCCCTGGGCGCCGCCGCCGACGCGTCGGTGAAGGCCTTCCTGGCCGTCCAGCTGCAGTGGATCGGCGGACCGGACGAGGTCCCCGCGCTCACCGCCCTGCTGGCAGACCCCGCCACGGTGGACCCCGCCATCGCCGCCCTGGAGTCCATCGGCGGCGAGACCGCCGGCGCCGCGCTGCTGGCCGCCCTCGAAAAGGCGGACACTGCGGGCAAGGCCCGTCTGGTCAAGTCCCTGGGTGTCATGGGGCACGCCCCCTCGGTGCCCGCCTGCGCGGCCCTGGCCGCGAGTGAGGACACCTCCCTGCGCCTCACGGCGCTCCAGTCCCTCGCGGACCTCGGGGCGGCCGAGGGGGTTCAGCCTCTCGTGGACGCCCTGGCCCGCCCCGCCGTCTCCCCCGGCGAGCGCGACGCGCTACTGGCCACCGCAGAGAAGCTTGGCGAGCGTCTGGCGGCGGGCGGCAAGACGGCGGAGGCGGATACCCTCTTCGCCGCGCTGGGAAAACAGCCCGAGACGCACGCGCGCATCGCCGCCCTGCGCGGAGGGGTTGCCGTGCGCGGACCCAAGGCCGCGCCGGAACTCGCCGCCGCGCTGGATGATCCGGACGCGAAGGTCCGCGGCGCGGCGCTGAAGGCCGCCGCGGGCCTGGGCGACGCCAAGACCTGCGCGCTTCTCGTGAAGAAGGCCAAGGGGTTGCCGCCGGAGGCAAAGGCCCAGACCATGGCCGCGCTGGCGCGGTGGGACGACGCAGCCGCGCGCAAGGCCGTCGCGGCGGCGGCCGGCGACAAGGACGCCGCCGTGCGCGGCGCGGCCCTGGCCACCATGAACGGCGCAACGGCAAAGAACGCCAGGAAGGCGCTCTTCTCGACACTGCTCAAGACCTCCGACGCCAAAGAACGCAAGGCCGCGCGCGACGCGCTCATGCGCCTTCCCGAGCCGGAGCTCTCCGATGGGGCCGTCAAAGCCCTGGGCCGCGCGTCCGCGCCCGCAAAGACCGTCCTGCTGGAGATGCTCCAGGCGCGGGCCATGCCGGAGCATGCGGACACGGTGGTGAAACAGCTCGCGGACACGGACGAGGCGGTGCGCCTTGCCGCGCTGGCCGCTCTGGGCACGATGGCGGAGGAGAAACACCTGGAGCGCCTGTACGCGGAACTCCGGGGGGCCGCTTCGGACACTGTGGCCCTCGCCGCACGCAAGGCGCTTTCGGACACCGCGAAACGGTCCCTCCCGCGGGTCGCGGACGCCTACCACGCCATGGCGCGCACGGATATCAAGGCGGTGACAGACGCCGCGCTCGCGGGACGCCTGATGGCGCTCATGCTTGATCTGAAACCCCGGGGCGCGGCGCGCGACCTCGCGGACTATGCCATGGCCTCGTATCCGCAGGAGGCGCGCAACCAGGCCACCGCGCTGCTGGGCGACCACCGCGACCCGTCGGCGCTGACCGAACTCGCCGGACTGGCGGGCAACGCCGCCGCCGGAGAAATCCACCCGGCCGTGCTGGAGGCGGTGTGCCGCCAGTTCTCCCGCGCCGAGGAGCAGACCCCTCTCGTGGACGCCATGGCCGCGCTGCTGGCGAACGGCGGGCTGCGGTCGGCGGACGAAAAGCGGCAGGCACTGAAGGCGCTGTCGGCGAAGCGGCTCGCGAACGCGGCGTCCGCGGCGGCGATGCTGCTGGACGACGCGGAGGTTGCGCAGGACGCGGCGGCGGCGGTGGCCGACATCGCCTGCATGAAGGGCGAGAAGGACAAGGGGCTTTCGGACGCGGCCAGCCTGGCGGCGCTGGAGAAGGCGAAGGGCGTGACGCAGGACGCGGCGGTGCGGGAGCGGATCGAGAAGCATCTCGCCGCCGGCAAGTAAGCATGTGGAACGCCCCGAGGTGACACGGGCTTCCAGCCCGTGATTTGGGTCATGGATGCGGCCCGAAAACCACGGGTTGGAAGCCCGCGTCCCCTCGGCGACGCCGTGGCGGGGTGTTGACGAAAGGGCCGTTTTTCGCTCAACTTGTTCTGGGGCAGACAGGAGGCGTGTGCCATGAAGACCGGTGCGTGCGGATGGCGGACGGCGGGGCTGGTGCTGATGCTGGCGGCGGGGGCGGCGGCGCAGGAGTTCTCGGCCCTGGACGTGCGGACAGTGAAGGTCGGGGGCGAGATTGGGCGGCGCATCGCCGTCACGGTGGAGAACAACCTGCTCCAGCTCGACATGGAGAAGGATTTTCTCAAGCCGTTCCAGAAGAAGGCCGCCCCCGGCGGCTATGTGGGGCTGGGCAAGACGCTGGACGCCATGGCGCGGCTCGCCGCGCACACAGGGAACGCGGACCTGACGGCCCTCCACCGGAAGACCGTGGCCGCTGTGCTGGCGGCGCAGGAGCCCGACGGCTATATCGGCATGATGGCCCCGGAGGCCCGGATCGGAAAACTTTGGGACGTGCATGAGATGGCCTACCTGCTCCTCGGCCTCTGCACGGACTACGCCTATTTCCGCGAGAAGCCCTCGCTGGACGCCGCCGTGCGCCTCGCCGGGTACCTGCGCGAGGGGCTGATGCGCGACCCGCGGCCCGTGCTGGGCGGCGGGGAACTGGGGCCGAACATGCCGGACACGGGGCTGGAGGAGGCGCTGCTGGCCCTGGCCGACCAGACGGGCGATCCGGCGTGGCGCGATTTCGCGCGGGACTACCGGCCCCTGACCGACTGGAACCGGCCCATCGTGCTGGGCCGCCACGGCGTGGTCGAGGGCCATGCCTACGCGCATGTGGACAAGTGCCTCGCCCAGCTCCGCCTCGACCTCACGGACCATCTGCCCACGCTTACCGGGCCCTCCGAGAATGTCATGCACTTCCTCCTGCGCGAGGACGGCCTGGTGGTCTCCGGCTCCTGCGGCGACCACGAATGCTGGCACGACACGCAGGCCGGGGGAACCAACCTCGCCGAGACCTGCACCACCGCCTATCTCGTCCGCTTCTGGGACCAGCTGCTCCGCCGTTCCGGCGCGGCGGGCTACGGCGACCTTATTGAGCGCGCCCTTTACAATGCCCTCTTCGCCGCGCAGTCGCCCGACGGGCGGCGCATCCGCTATTACACCCCCTTCGAGACAAAGCGCGCCTATTTCGACGGGGACACCTACTGCTGCCCCTGCAACTACCGCCGGATCATCTCCGAACTGCCCGCCATGATCGCCTATCGGTCCCATGACGGGCTGGCCGTCAGCCTGTACACCCCGTCCGAGATCCGCTTTGACACGGAGGACGGCGTGGCCGTCACGGTCACCCAGGAAACCGGCTACCCCTCAGGAAACACGGTAACCCTGCGCGTGGCGCCGGAAAAGCCCGTCACCTTCACCCTCCGTCTGCGCAAGCCCGCCTGGTGCGCCAACGCGCGCTGGCTCCTGAACGGACAGGCCCCCGGCGGCGAGGCCTTTGAGAGGGGATTCTTCACCCTCACCCGCCAGTGGACTCCCGGAGACACGGTCAGCGCGGAGTTCGACATGCCGTTCCGCCTCGTGCGCGGACGCCGCACCCAGGAGGGCCGCGCCGCCGTCCTGCGCGGCCCCGTCCTTTTCGGGTACAACCCCGAAGGCAACCCGGGCTTCAAGAAAATGGTGCCGCGCCTGTTCGCGCTGGACACGTCGGCGGAAATCGTGTCCTCCCCTGATGAGACGGTCCGGCCCGGCGGCCAGTCCTGCACGGTCCGCGTGTGGGAACCCGGCGCGTGGTATCCGACCGCGCCCACCCGGGAGGCCGTCCTCACCGAATACGCCGATCCCGGCCTGGAGAACCTGTACTTCACGGTGCCCAACCCACAGGACCCCGCGCTGGTCGAGGATGAGTTTTCCGTCGGCCTCGGGGAGTGCCTCAACATTCCCTGAAAGCTCCTTTTCCCTCTGGGGTCTTCCGAAAACCGTTGACGGGAAGGCGGCAACCAGATACTCACGGACGCCCCCCTTCCGTCACCCCCGCGAAAAGCGGGGGTCCATGCCTTCAACGCGCGGCGCAACCCGTTTCCACAAGATGGGTTCCCGCTTTCGCGGGAATGACGGTCAGGGGTGCTGGATAGGATAATGCTGGGTCGTAGACACACAGGCCATGGCCCTGATGTCTTCGCACAGCGTTTTGGCAAGGCCCCCTCTGCGGGAATCTGCGTCATCTGCGGATTTAAATAAACTGGCGCCATCGCTCGGGTTGAGAGGGGGAGGGGGGGTAGGCGATTAAGCGATGGCGCCATGAAAAACCATGCCGCGCGCGGCGGTCAGGCCGCCGCCACGGGGGAATGTGTCACTCCTCGTTGCCGCCGAAAAGGCCGCCGAAGAAGCCGACGATGGACGCCCAAATGCTCTCGAAGAACGCGACGATCTGCTCCCACAACGCTTCCATTTTCTTTCTCCTTTTGTTTCAGACCGGCTGAAACCCTTGCCAGTCTCCCGTGACGATCACCCTTTGACCGTCCTCACCCAACAGTACCCGCCACCGGGCCGGGTGTTACGCTGCAAGGGGGGGCATGGAAAAGAAAACGGCGGGGACATATCCGTCCCCGCCGGTGGAGGCGTGCGCGGTTCAGCCCCCAGAAGGGGCCTGTTCGGCTTTGCCGGCGTGTTCGCGGAGGTACTCCAGCACCGGCTTGTCGTCGAGAAAGAGTTCCTCCAGCACGGCGGTATCGCCAAGAACACGCACGGTCACATGGGCGGGAACGGTCAGGGCGCTGAACCGGCCCCTCATCAGCAAACGGTCCACCTCCGGGGCCCTCTTCTCGTTCATGTAGTACCTGTCAAAGGGATAGGAGAAGGTTGTCTTGCCCTCGTCAACACGGCCCCACGTGCGCACTTTCAGGGAGGGCGTGTCCTTGGGGCGGACCCAGTGGAGGGCGGTGGGGTTCACGAACCCCTCCTCGTCCAACGTGTACGTGACCCAGGCGTCATGCATTTCCCCCGTCCGCGCCGGGCGCGTCCCGGGCGCGGCGACCTCCGCGGACAAATTCAACTGCACATAGCGCCCCATGAAGGGATTCACCGGGTCCAGGGGCGCGCACCGGATCTTGAGCCGCTCGCCCCGTGTCAGCACGGCGTGCTGGTCGAGAAACATGCGTGCCGGGACCGCAAGCTGGGCGAGGGCCAGCGCGCCCAGCAGCACCAGTTTCAGGGTTTTCATGACGCGTCCTCCCGTGTCCTTTCGGCCGTCCGGCGGCCCGCCAGCAGGTTGACCACCAGAAACGCGGCCCCGGCCCCCACGAAGGCCACCCCCTTGGCAAGGAGCCCGATGTCCGAGTCGAAGAAGCGGCAGGCCATCAGCGCCGCCAGCAGCGCCAGTCCGGAGTTCATGCGGAGAAAGAGACCGTCGCGGAACCCGAGCAGGATCCAGGACAGCCCCGCCGCGGCCACCAGCAGGTTCATGGCCAGTGAGGGAATCTCGCCCAGATCATAGGCCGCGAAGGGCCAGGAGAGCGCCGTCACGGGGACCATCAGAAGCACGGGGATGTCGGCCTTTCCGAAGAGGGACAGGTTCCTCCGGACGGTCAGGGCCGAGAGCGCCGCCAGCGCGATGCACACGCCGACGGTGACCATGGCGTCATCCAGCTGGTCGGCGTTGAACCAGCGGGTGCGGTGCATGTCGCGAAAGGTCATCGTGAGCGCCGTGACGGCGAGCACCGCCACCAGCAGGCTCCCGGTGCGTGTTTCCCTCTCCGCGCTCACACGCAGGAACACCCACAGCGACGTGACGGCGGACACCACGCCGAAAGCGGCCATCGGCACCCCGGTTTTCCCCAGAATGATCAGCAGGCCGGGGATCATGGTGGCCGCCAGTGCGGGCGTCACCACGGCGACGCGGGCCGCAACGCCCCGGCGCGCGGCCCACCACAGGTGCGGCAGCACGGCGGCCATCAGGGTCCAGTAGAGGGGGGCAAGAGAGGAGGCGCCGTTGGCGCCCTGATAGGCGGTCCAGCTTAGGATGCCCGCCAGCGCCAGCACAATGGCCGTGGAGGAGTTGAGCAGGTGCGCCGCCGGGATTCCCAGCACCAGCCAGGTCAGGAGGAAATCGTCCAGCTCCCCCTGGATGTGCCAGGTCTGGCTGACCAGGGCGATGCACGCACCGACGCTCAGCACCCACCACGCCGCCGCCCCCTCGCGCCAGGCCCAGGAATCGCCCCGTCTCACGATCACCCACGCCGCCAGGGCCTGTCCAAAGAGCAGGGGGGCGAAGGCGAGGCCCGTCTTGGCCGAGCGCGGCAGCGAATCCCAGTTGTGCGCGAAGATCAGGATGACCCCCAGCCCCACGCACGCCGCGCCCAGCCCCGCAAGAACCCCCATGAGCAGACTGCGGCCAACCGCCTGCCCGGGCGGCCCGTAATGCCGCCGCAGGCGGTCGGCCGTCTCCTCGTCCATCACCCCGGCCGCCACGAGCCCGGGGAGTTCCTTCCACAACCATCGGACACCCTGACCGCCCATTGTCCGCCCTCCAAGCGTCTGTCATGCGCGGGTCGGCCCCCTTCCCGCTGGGGGCATCATACCCCCCGAGCCATCATGCGTCAAGCGGCGCACCCGGGAAGAGGGCGCGGCAAGCGGCGCACCCGGGAAGAGGGCGCGGCAAGCGGCGCCCCTACATGCGTGGACCCAGGCCCACACAACAGCGCGGGAATCCCCGCCCGTAGGGGCGCCGCTTGCTGCGCCCTGGAGCGGACGCATGGGCCGCCTATCCGGCGATCCGGGGGGTTGCCGACGCGCGCGGCGTTTTCTATAATGGGCGGACAAGGCAACCAACGCAGGGAGATGCTCCATGAAGCCCATGAACCGGCGCGTGTTCTTGAAAACCGGGGCTGCGGCCGCCGCGGCGTTCACCATCGGCAGGAGCGCCCTTGGGGCGAATGAGCGCGTCCGGGTCGGCGTGATCGGCCTGCGCAACCGGGGCAACCAGGTGGCGGACTCCATGAACGCCTGCGGCCGCTTCGAGGTGGCCGCGTTGTGCGACTGCGACCGGGCCATGTATGACGTGGCGGTGGGCAAGATCGGCAGGAAGCTGGAGAAGGTGCCCGCGTTCACGCAGGATTTCCGCAAGGTGCTGGACGACCCCGGGATTGACGCGGTGGTGGTGGCCCTGCCGGACCACTGGCACGGGCTGGCGACGGTGATGGCGCTGGACGCGGGCAAGCACGTCTATGTGGAAAAGCCGATGTCGTTCAACATTCTGGACGGCCGCGCCATGGTGGCGGCGGCGGCGCGCAACCCGAAGCTGGCGGTGCAGGTGGGCACGCAGCAGCGCAGCGGCGCGCATTTCCAGGAGGCGCGCGACTTCATCCGGGGCGGCGGCCTGGGAAAAGTCGGCTTCGCCCGCGCGTGGATCACCCACGAGCGCGAAACCATCCCGCGCGTCCCGGACGCGGACCCGCCGGCGGGCTTTGACTACGACCTGTGGGTGGGCCCCGCGCCCTTCCGCGCTTACAACCCCGAGCTCACGCACTACAACTGGCACTTCACCTGGAACTTCGGCACCGGCGAGATGGGCAACTGGGGCGCCCACTGGATTGACATCGTCCGCTGGTATCTCGACCTGGACCTGCCCTCCGCCGTGCTGGGCATCGGCGGCCAGCTCGTCGTGAAGGACGCCAAGGAGACGCCGGACACCCAGACGGCCATCTACCAGTTCCCCGAGACCACCGTGATCTGGGAGCAGCGCCTCTGGACCACCTTTGGCATCAACGGCAAGGGTAGCGGCGCGGAATTTGACGGCGACAAGGGCTCCCTCGTGGTCGGCCGCGACGGCTGGACCTTCTTCCCGAAGGAGGGGGCGCCCGAGAAGCACGGGCGCAGCGAGATGGAACTGCCGCATGCGGTCAACTTCGCCGACGCCATCCAGGGCACGGCGAAACCGATAGCCCCCGTCACCGAGGGCCACAAGACGGCCGCCATGTGCCACTTGGCGAACATCGCCGCCCGCCGGAACGGAAAACTCGACTTTGACCCGGCGACCGAACAGATCACCAACGACCCGGAGGCGCAGGCCCTCGCGGGCCGCGAAAACCGCGCCCCCTGGCCGCAGTTCGTCCTGTAGGGGATACCCTACGGGCCGTCAGGGAACGGGCTCGTAGTCCAGCTCGGCGGGGTTGTGGTTCTCCGCGAGGTAGGCGGTGTAGCCCTCCTGCCCCTTCACGTGCTTTCCGAGGAAGGCCGTGCTGTACCCGTTGACAAGGGGAAACACGGCCTCGCGGGCCGCATACGTCAGTGGTTCGCCGTTGGTGATGCGCTTTCCGGCGCCCACGCCGTCGCCGAAGTCGGGCTTGAGCTGGTGCATCTCCGTGAAGGAGAAATGCCCGCCGTTTCGGAACTCCACCCGGTAGCGCGGCCCGGCCGCTTTCGCCCACGCGTTCCGGAGGTGGCCCATGCGGTCCAGCCCCAGCGTGTCGTCCTCCGAGGCAATAAACAGCATCAGGGGGATGTCGGTCCGTTTCCATTCCGGCGCGGCGCCCGCCATGGGGAGGATCGCCTTCACCCGCGGCTCGGCGTCGGACACCCAGAAACTGGTGAACCCGCCGAAGGAGTGGCCCGCCGCCGCGATGCGGTCGAGGTCCACCCGCCCGTGGAAGCGGCTGTCGTTCCCTTTGGCCATCCCGGTCATCTGGTCTATCAGGAAGGAGAGGTCCTTCGGACGGTCCGCCGCGGACCGGTCGCGGGCCTCGGCCCCCTGCTGCATGGGCACGGGCACCCCGGCCACGAAAGTCACCGCGCAGTTCCCCGTGTGGTCCGGCGCTATGACGATGTGGCCGTGGCTCGCCAGATGCTCGCACCAGAACGCGTTCTGCATGCGCAGCCCGCCGTTTCCATGCGAGAACAGGATCAGGGGAAACAGGCCGTCCCGGATGCGCGCGTCGCGCACGGCGAAGTTCTGGAAGGTGCGGTCCGCCTCTGCGAGGTCCACGCCAAACCCCGCATAGAGCAGCAGCGCCAGCTCGGGCGACTGGTTGCGCAGCAGGAAATCGCTGAGCTTGTTCGGCGGCAGCCCGCGCGTGTCCTCCGTCGCGGGATACCATATCTCCGTGGGCAGCGTGCGCGGCCCGCTTGTCGCGGGGTCCTGGCGGGAGGCGTCCACAAAGGTCATGGTGGTGACCCCGACGGGGTACGGGCCCGGTTTCTCCGGGTCCGGAAGCGCGGTGTCTTCGGCCAGTGCAAGCCCCGAAAGGCACAGACAACCCACGCAGAAGAGAAGCAGGTGTTTGGTCATGGCGGGTCTCCTGTCAGCGGCACATGGAACCGTCGGACCGGTCGGACCTGTCCGACTTGTCAGACTTGTGCAACCGGAACCCAATCCTGCTCAGCCCTTTTCGACGGTCTTCACCAGGTCCTTGCGGACGGGATAGACGCGGTTGGCGTACTCGATGTACCAGTACGGCTCCTTGTCCTCCACCTTGTCCGCGGGCTGGGTGAGGCCGCTGTGGAAGACCACCGTGTACGCGCCCTTGGACGGAGCCGCCTGGATGCGGTGGAGGGGTTTGGCCGAGGCCACGCGCAGGGAGGACACGGGCGCGCCGCCCGCGTAGGAGGACTCCAGGCCCAGCACGATCTTGACGTAGGACTGGGTCTCTTCGAACGGCGGGATGCCGCCGTATTTCTTCACGTTCTCCGGGCCCGCGTTGTAGCCGGCGAGGGCCAGCGACTTGTTGTCTCCAAAGAGGTCCATCATCTTGCGCAGGTACTGCGTGCCCCCGGCGATGTTCTGCTCGGGGTCGAAGATGTCCGTGACGCCCATTTCCAGCGCCGTCCCCGGCATGAGCTGCATGAGCCCCCGCGCGCCCGCGGGCGACACGGCGTTCGGCTTGAAACTGCTCTCCGCGTGGATCACCGCGTACACCAGCGGCTCCGGCAGCGCGTAATACTGCGAGTACCGCTTCACAATGTCCAGCAGCGTCTCGTCCGTCACCACCTTGGGCACCATCGGCGGCTGGGCGGGCTTGTAGGTCTTCGGCAGGGGGATCCGCTCGTAGGTGATCTTGACCTCCTTGTAGCCCGGCCGCTGCTTGTACTTGTCCGGGCGGTTCGTGAAGGTCATCACGCCGTTCTTGTCCGTGAACTGGTGCAGCGTGCGCGGCTTGGGGCGCTCGGCCACCTGCGTGCGCGGCGTCGCCGGTTTCGCGGGCGGTTCCGCCCACGCCGTGCAGGAAAACACGACCCCCGCCACGGCCAGGACGGCCCCCGTCCCGCCCGCCGCGCGGAAGAAAGCCCGCACGCAGGTGCAGGTCATCCGTGTGCGTATTCGCTTCAACCGGTTCATTGTCAAGAGTATACCGGTTTCCGGGTAAATTGGCAAGCTCCAAAGACCGTCATTTCGGGGCGAAACCCGCCGCCCGCCCGCGCGCGATCATCCGCGTGCCGGGAAGGGCAGGGAGGTTTCGACTATCTCATGAAAAGAGTTCAGGCATTCGTCACTCAGCGCCAGTGTTCTCGTCTTGGCCAATAGGACGCCCCTCGGACACGAACTCCCTAAAGATGGCCAATACCGATTCCTCATGGGAGAACTCAGGAAACTCCTCCGTTGGAACCCACTGTGCCACATCGTTAAGGATCAGCCTGAACCCCTCCATCTCCGAGAAGGCAGGAGGTGCCTCCCCGGGGACAATGCCCAAAGCCTCAACATACTCCTCCAAGTCTCCCTCCAACGCGCCCACGTGGCCCTTCAGGTCCGCATAGCGGGACAGGGCATGCCACTGTGAGTTGCTGAAGGGAAAGGCCTCATCCCCCCGCTCCTGGAGAACTCCCCACAGGAACTCATCCATGGCCTGCACCATGAACTGGTGCATGTAGGAAGGGACGATATGTGTGCCAGAGACACTCTCTTCTGGAAGAAGAAACGCGATGCGCTGTCTGTCCTCGTCTATCATTGGAATGAAGCGGCTTAATGCCCGCCCGGTGTCATCCCACTCTCCGACCAGAAGCGGCAGTGACAGTGCGAATCCCGGAAACACCGTTTCAGCCGGCGGTACCCCCTGGGAAACGAAGTGATCATGCCACTCCTCCAACTCCCGAAGGACGCGTTCGCACAATTCCTTTCTCTCGGCAGCAGAACACTGGCAACCGTACTCAAGCAGTGCCTGATAGCTTTGGTTGTCCTTCAGTATGCGCAGGAAACTAAACTCCGGCGTTGGAAACGAGGAGCCGATAAGCTTGTCGTAGGAAGGGGGGAGGGGCTCCTTCTGAAGGGCCCGAATCAAGGTGTCCGGCGTTTCTGCGGAGTTGTCTTCGGGCGGCTGAGAGACAGCGCCTTCTTCCGGCATGACCCAGGTGTTCTCCGGATATTCCGCAGTTTCAAAGGGGGCGGCGTTCGGGCGATGCAACGCCGGATCCGGGACAACCACGGCTACATCCGTTTCTGGATTTGCCTGGGAACTGGGGGGCTTTCGGGAGTCCATCTCTTGCAGCGCGTCCAACACTGTTGCCGACTCGATCTGCGTGGGGGCGGACGTGCCGGGACGCAGGATCAGCACGCAGATTACCGCGGCAAAAAGGAGCCCGAAAGCGGCCCAACTCCGCCCGGTCCCCCAAGCTGGCCTCCTTCTCTGCCTGTCCATTTCCTCTCCCTTCCTCGATTCTGACAACACAACGAAACGGTCCTCCAACGCCTGTGAATTATGCTCCCCACATGACAACGTGTCAACACCCCTTTGAGCATTGCCCCCCTGACGGGCAGGGTGGATGCGGTGGGGTGCATTCAACGGCGGCCGATTCCCCGTCTCAATGCCCCGAGAATCACCCGCTAATGCAAACGTTTGTTTGACTTTTTCCGTCCGGCCACGTATGATAAGGGCCTCATTCTGGAGATCAAGTCATGTCTGTTTTTTGCTGCTGGATTCTGGCGGGAGTGGCGCTTGTCGGCGCCGACCCCGTGCTCGGGGCGGAGCTGTCCGCCGCGACGCCCTCCCCTGTCGCGGTGGAGGACGCCGCGCCACTGGCCGGCGTGGTGCTGGAGCGGGGCCGGGAACGGACCGCGGAGGAGATCGCGGAGTCGTACAGGGGCTTCCTGACGCCGCGTCCGCCGAAGACCGTGGGGTTTGTGCTGGACGGCCCGCCCGCGGAGGGGGACCCGGTGGACCGCCACGCCGCGGAGATCATGGAGGTGGCGGGCAAGTCCTTTGACATCCGCTTTGTGCGCAAGGCGGCGGACCAGACGGTGGCGGGCGTGGACGCCGCGTTGCATGAGATGCTCGCGGACCCCGGGGTGGACCTGGTGATCACGACGGGGACGCTGGGGTCGTTCCGCGCGCTGCGCGCGGGCGCGCCGCCGAAGCCGGTGATCGCGGGCATGCTGACGGAGCCCGCCGCGGCGGGGCTCACGCTTTCGAAGGACGGCGGCAGCGGCGTGAAGAACCTGGCCTGCGCCTCCTTTGAGGGCGTGGTGCCGCGCGACCTGGCGCGTCTCCGCGAGCTGGCCCCCTTCACGCGCGTGGCGGTGCTGGTGGACGCGCGGCTGGCGGAGGCGGCCCCGGACTTGGGGGCCGACCTGTCCCGCCTGCTGGAAAGCATGGACCTTAAGGTGAGCGTGGTGCCCGTGGGAACGGACGCGGCGGCGGCGGTGGCGGCGATTCCGGCGGACGCCGAGGCGGTCTATTTCGCCCCGCTCCCGGGGCACACGCCGGAAGAGGTGGGGGCGCTGGCGCGCGGCGTGAACGAGCGCCGTCTGCCGTCCTTTTCGCTGAACGGCCCGGCGGACGTGCGGGCGGGGGTGCTGGCGACGCTCCAGACGGAGAACGAGACCCGCCGCATCGGCCGCCGCCTGGCCAACCACACCAACCGCATCCTTTCGGGCGAGGCCCCCGAGTCGCTCCCCGCGGCCATGACGGCGGCGGAGAATTTCCTGGTCAATCTGGAGACGGCGCGGACACTGGGGCTGACCCTGCCCTGGGAAACCCTGGTGCAGGCGGAAACGATCAACGACGAGCCGGCACAGGTGGACGCGCGGTTCTCGCTGGAGCAGGCCGTGCGCGCGGCGCTGGAGGCGAATCTGGACCTGGACGAGAAGGAGCGCCAGGTGCGCGCGGGGGCGCAGAACATCCCCGCGGCGCGGGCGAACCTGCTTCCGCAGGTGTCGGCGAACGGCACCTACGCGGCCATGGACGAGAAATTGTCCTCTGCGATGCAGCCGGAGCGCACGCTGACCGGCTCCATCAGGGTGGTCCAGCTGATCTACGACGAGATGGCCCACGCGAACGTGGAAATCCAGAAGCGCCTGCAGGCGGCGCTGGAGCAGGAGCAGGCCGGACTGGAGCTGGACGTGGCGAGGCTGGCGGCGGACGCCTACCTGAACGTCCTGCGCGCGAAGACCTATGAGGGCATCCAGAAGGGCAACCTGCGGCGCACCCTCGAAAACCGGCGGCTCGCCACGCTGCGCCGGGACGCCGGCATCGCCGGGCCGGCGGAGGGGTACCGCTGGGACGCCGAGGCGGCGCAAAACCGCACCGAGGTGGTGAAGGCGGGGAGCATGCGGCGCGCGGCGGAAATCCAGTTTAACCGCGTGCTCAACCGCGAGCAGGAGTCGCTGTTTGGCGTGGAGGAGGTGAACGTGGACGACGCGCTCCTGCTGTCCTGCGACGCGGATTTCGCCCCCCTGCTCGCCGACACGGCGCGCGCGGGGGAGGTGCGCGCCTTTCTGGTGCGCCTGGGGCTGGAGGAGGCGCCCGAACTGCGCCAGTTGGACGAGGCGGTGAAGGCGCAGGGCCGGCTCTACACGGCCACCCTCCGCAAATACTACCTGCCGACGGTGGGGCTCCAGTGGGAGACCAGGCACAAATTCGGCGCGTGGGGCGAAGGCACCCAGGGCGGTCTCCAGACGATGGTGGTGCCGGGCATGCCGGAATACTCGTGGACCGTCGGCGTGAACGCCTCCCTGCCGCTCTACGCGGGCGGCAAGCGGAAGGCCGAGCGCATCCAGGCCCGCGAGACGGTGGAGCAGCTCAAGCTCAAGCGAACCGCCGTGGCCCAGAAACTGGAGCAGCGCATCCGCACGGCGGCCCAGATGGCCGGGGCCTCCCGCATTAATATCGGCCAGGCCCGCGAGGCCGCCGAGGCCGCCCGCAAGGGGCTGGAGCTCGTGTCCGACGGCTACGGCCGCGGCGTGCTGAAGATCACCGACCTCGTGGACGCCCAGACCGCCGCGCTGGTCTCGGATCTGGCGGCGGCGGGCGCGGTCTACCAGCACCTGCTCGACATGATGGAACTGTACCGCGCGGTCGCGGTCATCCCCTTCCTGGAAACCCCGGAGAGCCGCGCGGGCATCGCCGCGGCGCTGGACGCGCATCTCGCCGAAAAGGGGCTCGCCCCGGGCGGGGCTCCCGCCGCCCCGAAGGAATGAGAAACCGCCCGCCGGAGTTCCGGCGGGCGGGCAGACTGGACCGGCGCGCGCCGCAGCCCGGCGCGCGGGGGAATCATTCAGGCAGCGGCTTTCCCTTCGTTTCGGGGCCGAAGGGGATGACCAGGAACCCCAGCACGAAGACCACCGACACGCCCAGCACCATCATGGGCAGGCCGTAGGACTTGACCATCCAGCCGGAGAAGAACAGCGCGCCGGCGGTGATGAACCGGGCGACGTTGTAGCAGAACCCGGTGCCCGTCGAGCGCAGGCGCGTGGGGAACAGCTCGGGGAAGTAGACCGCGAACCCGCCGAGCAGGAAGAGCAGCGCGTACCCCATCAGGAAGAAGAAGACCAGGCCGGTCGCAAAGGACGTGGTGAAGAAGAAGGTCGCGGGGATCACGGCAAGGCAAAGGGCGAAGGCGACGGCGAAGGCCCCGCGGCGGCCGAGCCGGTTGGCCAGCAGGGCGAAACCGAGGGCGCCGAAGAAGCCGCCCAGATTCTGCGCCATCCCCGCGTAGCTGATCTGCTTCTCCACGGTGGGCTTCAGCGCGTCCAGCCCGTCGGGGTTCAGCACGGACCGCAGCAGCTCGGGCGTCCACACGCTGATGCCCCAGAATCCGATGACGCCGATGGCGGCCAGGGCCACGCCCACCAGCGTGTTCCTGCGGATGGCGGGCTCGGTGAAGAGGGCCAGAATGTTTCCGGTCCCCTGCTTCTTCTCCTTGACCCGGGCGCGGGACTGCACCCACTGCTCCGGCTCATGGATGAAGAGGAAGATGATGAACACAAGAAGGGCGGGCACCGCCCCCACGGTGAAGAGGTACCGCCAGCCGTTGCCGGTGTTGAGGGCCGACCCCGGCATGGAGTACAGGTGGGCAAACCCCAGGTTCACCATGGCAGCGGAAACGTTGCCGAGGGCCGAGGTGGCCTGCACAATGCTCAGGGCCGTCGCGCGGGAGTGCGCCGGGAAGGTCTCCGCCACCAGCGACGCGCCCGCCGCGAACTCGCCGCCGATGCCCAGGCCGGTCAGGAAGCGGAAGAGCGCGAACTGCTCCCAGTTCTGCGACAGGCCGCTGAGGCCGGTGAACCCCGCGTACATCAGGATGGTGATGGCCATGGTCTTGGTGCGCCCAAGCCGGTCGCCCACCATGCCGAAGAACAGACCGCCCACCGCCCAGCCGATCATCATGGCGGCGGTGCAGATGTTCGTGTAGTAGGCGACGTCCTCCCTGGTCGCCGCCGCCCCCAGCAGCGAGGCCAGCGCGTGCTGCTTGGAGAACACGAACAGCCACTGGTCCATGGTGTCGAAAGACCAGCCGAGGCAGGCCACCCCGAGCACCAGATAGTGGTACCCCGTGAGTCCCGCGGTGAAGCCTTTCTTTTCGAGGGGGGGCAGTGTGTCGGTCATGGCGCGCCATCCTGCTTGGGTTGAGGTGACCGGACCCCGGGAAACGGGTCCGCCCCGCCTACGATACACGGCGGCCCGCGGGGGAGTCAACCGCGGGGCTTGCATTGCGGCGTGCCAACCTGTACTTTTAGCGGACGGTTCGGCCACGCCCCCCGGGCGCGGCCGGCCCAAACCGGCCAAGGAGAGTCCGCCTCATGGACCCAGACACTGGACGCCGTTCAGGGACCCGCAGGCCCATACGCCACCTGCGCTGGTGGATAGCCCTCGTGCTGTTCGCCATGTCCTTCAACAACTACATTGACCGGCAGACGCTCTCCGCCCTGTCGCCCTACCTGAAGGAGCAGTTCAACTGGACGAACGAGGACTACGCCCTCGTGGTGAACGCGTTCCAGGTCTCCTACACGGTGATGCAGATGGTGGCGGGGCGGCTGCTGGACGTGTTCGGCACGCGGGCCGGCGTCGGGTTCAGCGTGGTTTTCTACACCATCGTGAGCGCGTGCACGGCCCTGGCCGTGGGGGCGCGCAGTTTCAGCCTGGTGCGCTTCCTCCTGGGCGCGGGCGAGGCCGCGAACAACCCCGGCGGGTCCAAGGCCATCTCCGAGTGGTTCCCCGCGAAGGAGCGGGGCATTGCGGTGGCCATCTTCAACTGCGGCTGCGCCCTCGGCGCGGCGGCGGCCCCCTTCATCGCCGTGGCCGTGTACAAGTACACGGGCATGTGGCAGAGCGCCTTTCTCATGGCGGCCTTTATCGGCGTGCTCTGGCTCATCGCGTGGTGGGCCATCTACGACTCCCCCGCCACGCACCCGCGCCTGTCGCCGGAGGAGCGGGCGCTGCTGCCCCAGCCCGGCCCCGACGCCGGGCTGGACGGCGCGGAGGCCCCGAAAGTGGGCTGGGGGACGCTGCTGCGGTACAGGCAGACCTGGGGGCTCATGATCGGACGCTTTCTGCTCGACCCCTTCTGGTTCTTCGTCGCCTACTGGTTTTCCCTGTTTCTCAAGGAGAAGGGCTTTTCCCTCCAGCAGAGCGCGCTGGGGCTGTGGGCGCCCATGCTGAGCGCGGGCCTCGGCAACTTCGTCGCCGGGGGAATCTCCTCATGGCTGGTGTACCGGGGCTGGCAGCCCGGCGCCGCGCGGCGCGTCATCCTCATGACTGCGGGCCCCAGCATGGCCGTGGTCGCGCTGGCGCTGACCACGGACTCCTACGCGATGCTGCTGCTCATCTTCGCCTACGCCACCTTCGCCTACAACTGCTGCGGCACCATGTTCCTCACCCTGCCCACGGACGTGTTCGAGTCGCGGGCCGTCGGCACGGTCATGGGGCTGGCCGGGGCGAGCGCGGGCGTGGGCACCCTGATCACCACCTGGCTCATCGGCATGGTCTCCGAGCGCTGGTCCTTCACCCCCGTGGTGCTGGCGGCCTCCGTGATCCCCGCGCTGGCGGCGGTCGTCTTCGTCGCCATGGTGCGCCTGAAGAAGGGCCAGGGCGCGGACGGCATCCTCAGGGAGTTCTGACGGCCCCGCATCGCCAGATAAGAGACGGCCGTGGACGTGTTCGAGGGAAGGAACACCTTGGGATTTCGCGCTGAAAGCCTGGGCGCTGGGAAAGGGGCCGGTTTACCCGGAAGCGGTGGAGAATCTGGGGCCTTCCGACAAGAGGTTGCCGAGGCGGCCCGGGGCGGCCGCCTCGCAACGACCGCAAAGACGCACGTCATCGCGAAGGAGCGCAGCGGCTGTGGCGATCTCGCGCCCGCCACCGCTTCGATTCCCGCAGTGTCTTGCCCGGCGGGCAGGCACCGGCGGCAAAAGTTGCGTTTTGCCCGGCCGGATGCGCAAAATGCCAACAGCCCGCAAGTCTATGGCGGGTCCTCCGGGGTGTGCGCCCGTGGCAGCGCCGCCGGGGGGAGGTTCTCGCGCTGTCATGTTTGTGGTGACTTAAAACTGTCAACAGCCCGGACACGGGGGAGACCGGCCGGGCAGAGAAAGGAAGGAGACTATGTCCATCGCCGCATTAACCGCCTTTTCCGGGGTGTTCGCCCTGGGGGCCATCTTCGCCATCTTCGGCAGCGTCAAGCTGAAGCTCCAGGAGAAGCTCGGCATTGACGACGCGAAGGCCAGCCAGCTCATCTCCGCCATGATGTTCAGCTGCCTCGTGTTCTCCATCGTCATCGGCGCGGTCACCCCGGCCCTCGGGTTCAAGGTCGTCGGCCTCCTGGGCTTCGGCGCGGGCGCGGTCTGCGTGGTCCTGCTGGCCATGGCGCCGTCCTACGGCACCGCGATGCTCGCCTTCCTGGCCCTCGGATTCGCCGCCATGTGCGTGAACACCGTCGGCAACACCCTCGGGCCCATGGTCCTGTTCCCCGACAATCCGGCCAAGGCCAGCAACCTGATGAACGTGTTCTTCGGGCTGGGCTCGCTGCTGACCCCCCTCATCATCGGCAACCTGATGGGCAAGGTCGGCTACAAGGCCACGCTGGGCATCATCGCGGCCATGCTGGGCATTCCGGTCCTCTGGACGGTCATGGGCACGGATTTTCCGGCCATTGAGGGCGGGTTCAATTTCGGCCGGGCCGCCGGCTTTCTGATACACCCCGCCGTGCTGGCCGCCAGCGCCGCGCTTTTCTGCTACATCAGCCTGGAATCCACCCTCGGCGGATTCCTCACCACCTATCTGACCAACCACAAGGTGGACGGCACCAAGGCCAACAATCTGCTCGCGGGCTTCTGGGCCTGCCTCATGTTCGCCCGTCTGTTCACCGCAGTGGCGGTTCGCCCCGGATTCGTCCCGCACTACGTCCAGGTGCTCGCCCTGGTCGCCGCAGTCTCCATCATGATGATGGCCACCGCCAAGACCGCCGGCCCTGCCATCGTGGCCATGCTGGTCACCGGCTTCGCCATCGGCCCGATCTTCCCGACCATCGTCGGCGTGACCTTCGGCAAGACCGGCGCCAGCTCCGAGGTCTTCGGCCTGATCTTCGGCATCGGCCTGCTGGGCGGCATCGTCACCCCGCGGATCATGGGCGGCTTCTCCGCCGGCGGCAACATCCGCAAGGGCATGCAGGTCCTCGCCGGCCTCGCCGTCCTGCTCATCGTCATGTCCGCCGTCCTCAGCTACGCCATTCCGGATATGGTGAAGTGATCCCTCTTTGAGGCGCTTTTCGCGGCCCGGAGCCTCCCGGCTCCGGGCCGCGCTGTCATTGGACCGGGATGGACTTGTTCGGAGAGGCTGGGGCATAATTTGACCGGATCACCCAAGCGCCATGAAAACGCATCAGGAAATAGACAGGCGGAGTCTGGAGCTGGCCCGGGCCGTGGCGGTGCGGATAGACGCCGACCCCCGGCGCGGCGGACTCGACCTTGCCCGGGACAACTGCGCCCGGTGGCTGCGCCGGAGTCCGTCCGCCGCCGTGGAGGAGTGGCGGCGGATCCTGGAAGGGGGCTGGGAAACGGCGCGGCAGGCGCTTCTCGACGAGAGTGAAACCGGGGCGCGCCTTCGGCAAAGCAGTCCGTTCTGCGGCATCCTCTCCCCGAGGGAACGCTGGGAAATCTATCGGCGGTTCGAAGATGAACAGACAAGAACTTGAGCACCTCATCCGGGCGGCTGGAAGCATCACCTCCTGCCGGGACATCGTTGTGCTGGGCAGCCAGGCTATCCTTGCGGCCTTTCCCAACGCTCCCGAAGAGCTGCTGGTTTCCATGGAAGCCGATGTCTATCCGCTGGAGGCGCCGGAGTTGGCGGACCTGATTGATGGAAGCATCGGCGAAATCTCCCCTTTCCACAACACCTTTGGATACTATGCCCACGGAGTGGGGCCCGGGACCGCCGTCCTGCCTTCAGGCTGGAAGGAGCGTCTCGTGCGCGTGGAGGGGCCGGGCACTTCCGGTGTGGTGGGATGGTGCGTTTCCCCCCCGGATTTGGCCGTATCCAAGCTGATTGCCGGCCGGGACAAGGACATTGCCTTTGTCCGGTCCATGCTGCTGCACACCCTTGTGGAAGCCTCCACCCTCCGTGAGTTGGCCGGAGAACTCCCAGAAGACCAGGCCAGGCTCCTTCTGGCCAGGCTGCGCAGGGTCCTTTAGGGGGCGGGTGCGCGCCGCGCCGGATGGTGGACCAGGCAGAGACATGCCGCCGGCCGTCGCCGGACGCAGGAGACCACTGACATGGACATTCTGGCGGGCATCGGGGCGGGGGTGCTGGCGGCGGGCTGCGGATGCTGGATCTATGTGCTCCTGACGGCGGCGCACAACCTCCGCCGCATGCGGCGCGTCGAGACGGTTCCCTTGCCGGAGCGAGCCGGGTGGCCCCGGGTGTCGGTCGTGATTCCGGCCTGCAACGAGGGGGAGAGCCTGGGGGCCGCGCTGCGGGAGCACCTGCGGGGCACCTACCCGAACCTGGAGATCATCCTCGTCAACGACCGGTCCACCGACAACACGGGGGAGATTGCGGACGCCCTGGCGCGGAGTGACCCGCGGCTCCGCGTCGTGCACGTGCGAGAACTGCCGGAGGGCTGGCTCGGAAAGGTACACGCGCTGCACCGCGGGGTGCTGGAAAGCGCGGGCGAATGGCTGCTGTTCATGGACGCGGACGTGCATGTGGCGCCGGGCACCCTGGAGCGGGTGGTCGCGTGGTGCGAGACGCGCGGCCTGGACCAGGTGCTGCTGCTGCCGCGCCTGGAGGCGGCAAACCTGGGCATGGGCATGGTGAACGCCTTTCTGGTCCGCAGCGCGGCGGCCCTCATGCCGGTCTGGGCCGTGGAGCACCCGCGGCTGAAGGTGGCCGCCGGAGGGGGCGTTTTCTGCCTGCTGCGGCGGGAGGCCCTGGACCGGACGCCCGGCATGGCCCGGCTCAGGCTGGAGGTCATAGACGACGCCGCGCTGGCCTACCTGCTGAAGGCCTACGGCGCGCGCGGCACCGTGATAAACGGGTCGGGCGGCGTTTCGTTGTGCTGGTACCGCTCCCTCGGCGCCTTCACGCGCGGGCTGGAAAAGAACGGCTTCGCCGCCGCCCGGTACAACCTGCCCGCGCTGGCGGCCGCCTGCCTTTTCCTGATTCTGCTGGACTGGGCCCCCCTCCTCGCGCTGGCACAGCCGGCCGTGCCCTGGCTGCGGGCCGCGGGGGCGGCTGCCCTGACCGTGCAGGTGGGGGTGTCGGTGGTGGTGGCGCGGTGGACGCGCGGCCGCATCCTGCCCGCCCTGCTTTCCCCCCTCGCCGTCCTCGTGATGTCGTTTGCCCTGCTGCGCTCGGCCGCGCTGACCCTCCGGCGGGGGGAAATCGTCTGGCGCGGAACGGAATACCCGCTGTCCCTGCTGCGCGAGTTCATGCGCAACGGGAAAAACATGCCCCTGCCCCCGGAACCGGACGGGGCCCCCGCTGACGCCGCCGGACCGGAAGGCTCCCCCCGCTGACGGCGCCGCCGACCCATTCCGCCATGCGGGGGCGTTCGCGGTTCGGGTATACTACCGGTCCGCGCGCGGGGCGCGGACATCACAGGAGGATCCGCATGTACATCGGACGCATCGTGAGCGTGGCCCGGACCCTTGACGACCGCCTGTGCGCGGCGTACCGCGTTTCCAGCAGGTCGTTCCCCAACCGCACCGCCGTGGCGGGGGAGAACAAGGTGAGTATTGTGCCAAAGCCGGGGCACGAGATGGACGTGTACAAGAACCCCTACATCGCCTACAACTGCGTGCGCATCGTGCGCAACGGCGACGTGGCGGTGGTGACCAACGGCAGCCAGACCGACGGCATCGCGGAGAAGATTGACCAGGGCATGCCCCCGCGCGACGCCCTCGCGCTGGTCTCGCTGGCCCTGGACTTCGAGAAGGACAGCTACAACACGCCGCGCATCAGCGCCGTGGTGGACAAGAAGAGCAGCACGGGCTGGCTGGCCATCGTGCGCCACGACGGCCTGGAGGTGGAGCGCATCCCGCTGTACCCGGGCCGCCTGTGGTATGTGGCCACCTATGAGGAGAACACCATCACCGAGGCGCGGGGGGACGAGTTTCCCGCCGAGACCCCGGAGGACGCGTGTGACTTCCTGCTCGGCGGCGGCATTTTCGCGCAGCGCGACAACCCGGTGACGGCGGTGGCCGCCATGGCCGGGTACGAGGGCTATGAAATCTTCGTGAAGGACGCGCCGGCGGTCTGACCGCCCGTCCGGAACCTCTCCCGCGCGGCCCCGGAGCCCGCGCGACACGGGAAGGCCCATTCATGAAAAAGGACACGAGTGTCTATGTGAGCCCCCTGGTGGAGCGTTTCGCCACGGCGGAAATGGCCCGCCTCTGGAGCGCCGACCGCAAGTTTTCGACCTGGCGGCGCTGCTGGGTGGCCCTGGCGGAGGCGGAGCGCGAGCTGGGACTGAACATCACGGAGGAGCAGATCGCCGAGATGCGGGCGCACCTCGACGACATTGACTACGCGGCGGCCGAGGCCTACGAGCGCAAGACCCGCCACGATGTCATGGCCCACATTCACGCCTTCGGCGATGTGGCGCCCCTCGCGCGGCCCATCATCCACCTCGGCGCGACAAGCTGCTATGTGGGGGACAACACGGACCTGATCCTCATCCGTGAGGGGCTCGACCTGCTGCTGGCGAAGGCCGCCGCCGTGCTGGCGAAGCTGCGCGACTTCGCCCTCGCCCACAAAGACCTGCCCACCCTCGGCTACACGCACTTCCAGCCCGCCCAGGTGGTCACGGTCGGAAAGCGCGCCTGCCTCTGGGCGCAGGACCTCCTCCTCGACGTGCTGGAGATGGAGGCCGTCCGCGCCGGGCTCCGCTGCCGCGGCGTCAAGGGCACCACGGGCACCCAGGCGTCGTTCATGGCGCTCTTCGACAACGACGCGGAGAAGGTGCGGCGGCTCGACCGCCTCGTCGCCGGGAAGCTCGGCTTCGACAGCGCCTTCACCGTCACCGGCCAGACCTACACACGCAAGGTGGACACGCGGGTGCTGAACGCCCTCGCGGGGATCGGCGAGTCCGCCCACAAGTTCGGCACGGACATGCGCCTGCTCCAGAACATGAAGGAGGTCGAGGAGCCCTTCGAGTCCACGCAGGTGGGCAGCTCCGCCATGGCCTACAAGCGCAACCCCATGCGCTGCGAGCGCATCTGCGCGCTGTCGCGCTTCCTCATGGTCGGACCGCTCCACGGGGGGCTGACCACGGCGGTGCAGTGGTTCGAGCGCACGCTGGACGACTCCGCCATCCGCCGCCTGAGCCTGCCCGAGGCCTTCCTCGCCGCCGACGCCGTGTTGAACCTCTGGCTGAACGTCATGGAGAACCCGAAGGTCTACCCGAAGGTCATCGAGAAGCACCTGTGGGCCGAGCTGCCCTTCATGGCGACGGAGAACATCCTCATGGCCTGCGTGCGCCGGGGCGGCGACCGCCAGGAGCTGCACGAGGTGATCCGCCGCCACTCGCAGGCCGCGGGCGCCCGGGTGAAGGAGGAGGGCGCGGACAACGACCTGCTGGACCGGCTCGCCGCCGACCCGGCCATCGGCATGACGCGCGGCGAGATCAACGGGGTGCTGAACCTCCGCGAGTTCGTGGGCCGCGCGCCGGAGCAGGTGGTGGAGTTCCTGGAGGAGGAGGTCGCCCCGGTGGTCGCCCGCCACGGCGGGGGCGGGGTCGCGTCGGACGTGCGCGTGTGACGGAACCGCCGGGATAAACGGCATGGTCTGTGAGGAAAAAACCGCGTTTATCGTGAACCCCCACGCCGCGCAGGGTCGCACCCGGCACGGCTGGCCCGGCCTGCTCAAGAGCGTGGAGAAGCGCTTCTCCAACTTTGACGTCTTCGTGACCGAGCGGCCCTTCCACGCCGTCGAGCTGACGCAGAGGGCCCTGTGGAACGGCTACACCCGCATCGTCAGCGTCGGCGGCGACGGCACCCACTTCGAGGTGACCAACGGCTTCTTCGAGGGCGCGCGGGCCGTGAACCCCGACGCCGTGCTCTCCATCCTCCCCTACGGCACCGGGTCCGACCTCGCGCGGACCCTTGGCATCCCCACCGGCGCCCGCTCGCTGCCCCTGCTCGCCAGCGACCGCGTGGTCCGCGCCGACGTCGCCCGCATCACCTGCGCCGGCCTCGACGGCGGCGAGAACATGTGCTACTTCCTCAACACCAGCCGCATCGGCATCGGCGGCGAGGTTGTCTGGCAGGTGAACCACAACACCAAGGCATGGGGCGGCTTCGTCTCCTACTGCTGGGGCACCCTGCGCGCCCTCTTCGCCTACACCGACAAGCCCATGAAAATCACCATTGACGGCGAGACCCGGGAGCAGGTCGTCAAGGAGATCATCATCGCCAACGGCTGCTACGACGGCGGCGGCATGCACATTGCCCCGAACGCGAAGCTGGACGACGGCCTCTTCGACATCTACATCATCGGCCCGGTCACCCTGTTCGACGCCCTCGTCAGCCTGCCCCTCATCTACCGCGGCGGCCTCGAGTCCCGTCCGGACGTCGTCACCTTCCTCCGGGGCAAGTTCATCCAAGTCGAGTCCCCCGAGCAGGTCAAAATCAATACGGACGGCGAAGTCCCCGGCTACCTCCCCGCCGCCATCGAGCTCCTCCCCGGGGCCATCTCCGTCGTCACCGGCCGCTGACCGGACGCCGGGCATCCGTTTCCCCCCGCCGCGGCGGCCCGTCCCTTCCCGGCAAGTCCCTTCACCGGGCGCTTGTTTTCCCTTCCGGCGCGTGGTATTATTTTCCTGATCATTCGTAATACCGCCCCGCGATGAAGGAAGGAGCAGGGAGCATGCGCAGAAACGGATTCACACTCATTGAGCTGCTGGTGGTCATCGCCATCATCGGGATACTGGCGGCCATTCTGCTGCCCGCGCTGGCCCGCGCGCGCGAGGCGGCGCGGCGCGCCTCCTGCCAGAACAACCTGAAGCAGTTCGGGCTGGTGTTTAAGATGTACGCGAACGAGAGCGGCGGCGGGCAGTTCCCCCCCTGCGCGCCCTTCGGCAACCCGTTCATGAACGGCATGACGCTGCTGAGTTCTCCGTCGGCGGAGGCGGTTTATCCAGAGTATCTCTCCGATCTGGAGACGGCGAGGTGCCCGTCGGACGCGGGGGTGGACGCGGCGGGGCAGTTTGTCGCCACGCGCCTGCCGGACACGGGGGATTTTGACTCGTGGGTGGCGGACGCCCGCGCCGCCGGGGACCGGGTGGCGGAGAACTTCTTCCAGAGCGCGCGGCTGGGCCGCTCCTACGCGTACAAGGGCTATGTGGCGTCGAACTTGGCGGAGTATTACGGGCTGTGGGGCGCCATGGGCGCGGTGCCCTTCACTGCGGTGGTCTCCATACCCGGCCTGACCACGCCGGTGCGCATCAAAGATTTCACCCAGGACCTAAAGCTGGACGATGGCGCGTGGCCGACCATGGTGGACCGCACGGCGGCCACGGGCACGGCGGGCGGGACCGACATGCTCCGCCTGCGCGAGGGCGTGGAGCGCTTCCTGATCACGGACATCAACAACCCCGGCGCGGCGGCCAGCGCGCAGAGTGAAATCCCCGTGCAGTGGGACACTTTCGGCAATCCGTCGGAGGGAACGTCCACCGCCGGAAGCGCCGTGTTCAACCACATCCCGGGCGGGTCGAATGTGCTGTACATGGACGGCCATGTGGAGTTCATCCGCTACCCCACCCGCTTCCCGCTGGTGGAGGATGCGGGCATCCTCCGCGAAAACGGCCATTTCGGGCTCTACTGATGACGCGTGCACACACGGGATTCCCACCGCTTCTGGCGGCGGCGTTGCTGGCGGCCTGCGGGGCCTTTGCCGCCCCGGAGACCGTTGTGGCGGGCACGGCCCACCTGGCGAACGCCGTGGCGGACATCACGGGCGCGGAGGCGGCCCCCTTCGTCCTGATGCCTCCGGGACAGTGCCCCGGCCACTATGACGCGCGCCCCGGCGACATCGCCCGCCTGTCGGAGGCCGGGGTGGTGCTGCTCCACGACTGGCAGCGCCCGATGGGCAACGTGCGTCGCGCGCTTGCAGCCGCCGCCGTGCCGCCGGAACGGATCATCGCGGTCTCGACCCCCGGCAACTGGATGGTGCCTGAGACGCAGCAGGCGGGCCTCCGGGAAGTGGCTGAGATCCTCGCACGCCTCCACCCGGACCGGGCGGAAGCCTTCCGCGCGGCGGCGGAGAAGCGCGCACAGGCTGTGGCGGAACACGCCCGGGCGGCGCGGGAACGCGTAACCGCCTCGGGGGCCGCCGGCCTGCCCGTGGCGGTGAACGAGATGCAGGCCCCGTTCGTGAAATGGGCGGGGTTCAGGACCCCCGTGGTCTTTGGCCGCGGGGAGGAGCCGGGGGCGGCGGAACCGGCCGCCCTGGCGGGCGACGCGCGGAAGGCCGGGGTGCGGGCGGTGGTCAACAACCTGCAGAGCGGCAACCCAAAGGCGGCGGAGACACTGGCGGCGGAACTGGGCGTGCCGCTGGTGACGCTGTCCAATTTCCCGGGCGCGGACCCGGACGCATCCTCCTGGGAGGCGGCGCTGGATGCAAATCTGGACCGCCTGCTGGACGCGCTGAAGCCCGGCGGCACGGAATGAGCGCGCCGGTCGTCGAGATACAGAACGCCGTGGTCGCCTACCGTTCGGGGGTGGCGCTGGACGGCGTGTCCCTCTGCGTGAACGCGGGGGAGGCGGTGGGCATTCTCGGCCCCAACGGCACGGGAAAGAGCACCCTGCTGATGCTGGTCAACGGGCTGGTCCGCCCGCAGTCGGGGTCGGTGCGCGTGCTGGGCGGGGAGCCTTTCCGCGCGATGCGGGGTTACCGGCTCCGCCGCCGCATCGGCTACCTGGCCCAGACCCAGCGGATTGACCCGCGCCTGCCCGTGACGGTGCGCGAGACGGTGGCGGCGGGACGCTACGGCCGCATCGGGCTGCTGCGCCGCATGGGCCGGGCCGACCGGCGCGCCGTGGCGGAGGCGATGGACCGCATGGGCGTGGCGCACCTGTCGGGGCGGCCGCTGGGCCACCTGTCCGGCGGCGAGCTCCAGCGGACGGCGCTGGCGCGCGCGCTGGCCCAGGAGCCGGAAATCCTGCTGCTGGACGAGCCGACGGCGTCGGTGGACCCCGGCGCGCGCGGCGCGCTGCTGGCGCATGTGGACGCGCTGCCCGCGTTGACGGGCGCGGCGATGCTCTATGTCACCCACGAGACCGGCGCGGTTCCGGGCGTATGCGCGCGCCTGGCCCTGATGCGGGCGGGGCGCGTGTGGCGCGACGGACCGCGCGCGGAGATGCTGGCGGCGGACACCCTCCGCGCGCTCTACGGGGAGGAGGGTCTGTGAGCGGCTGGGCGATTTTCCACTACGCCTACCTGCAGAACGCGGTGCTGGCGGGGCTGCTGGGCGGCGCCGCGTGCGCGGTCGTGGGGGTGTTTGTCGTGACGATGCACCTCTCCTTCCTGGGCGTGGGCATCGCGCATGCGGCCTTCGCCGGGGCGCTGTTCTCGCTGCTGGTGGGGGCGCCGCCCCTGTTCGGCGCGCTGCTCTTCGGCCTGGTGACCGCCGCCGCCGTGGGGCCCCTGGCCGACCGCGCGGAGTTCGGCCCGGACACCGCCACGGGCATCCTGTTCTCCCTCATGATGGGGCTGGCCTTCCTGTTCCTCGGGCTGACGCCGGGGGCCAAGACGGAGGCCCTGGGCCTGTTCTGGGGCAGCATCCTCACGCTCACGCGGGGGGACGTGCTGGTGCTGGCGGGGGTGGCGGGCGTCCTCGCGGCCTTCCTCCTGCTGTTCTACAAGGAAATCCAGGCCGTGGTGTGCCACCGCCAGGTGGCGCGGGCCGTGGGCATCCCCGCGGCGGCCGTCACCTACGGCATCCTGCTCGTCACGGGGCTGGTCATCGCCGCCGCCCTGCCCGGCGTGGGGGGCCTGCTGGTGTACACCCTGGTCATCAACCCGGCCGCCGCCGCCCACCAGCTCACCTGGCGCTTCCGCAGCATGCTCCTGCTTGCGGCGGTGTTCGGCGTCCTGTCATGCTGGACCGGCCTCGCCCTGTCGTGGATGTTCAACCTCCCCGCGGGCGCGGTCATTGTGCTGGTGTCCACGGCGGTCTTCGCCGCGGCCGCCGTGTTTTCCCCGAAGAGAAAGGCCGCCCGATGGACCGAGAAGAACGCCGCCGCCTGACCCGGAAAACGCGGGGCTTTTTCGACGCCCTCGCCCCCCGGTGGGAGGGCATCATCGCCGACGGGCACGCCGAACGGCTCCGGGCACTCCTGTCCCCCGTCCTGTTTGACGGCGCGCGGCGCGTGCTGGACGTGGGGGCCGGGTCCGGCGTGCTGTGGCCCATCCTGCGCGAGAGGCTGGATGCCACTGCCCTGCTGGCCGCCGTGGATTTGTCGGCTGCCATGCTTAAACAGGGTCCGGCGGCCGCCGCCGCCCCGCTGGTGGCCGACGGCGAGGAGCTGCCGTTCGGCGACGGCGCCTTCGACTGGGTCTTCTGCAACAGCTGTTTCCCCCACTTCACGGACCAGGGGGCCGCCCTGGCGGAAATGTGCCGCGTGCTGGGGCCGGGGGGCACCCTGGTGGTGTGCCACAGCGAGAGCCGGGCGGCCATCAACGAGATTCACCGCCAGACCGGGGGCCAGGTCGGCGGGCATGAACTGCCGGAGGATGGGGAGATGGTCCTGCTGGCGCGGGGGTCGGGGCTCACCCCCTCGCTGCTCCTGGACGGCAAGAAGGGGTACCTCTTCCTGGCGCAACGTGCCTGACAGCGTCCTCCGCGCCCTTCCATTGTGTTATTCCCGCCCAAACGGCTATACTTTGGGCAGGCAGGCGAGGGGGCACACGATGAAACAGGAGACTACAGCCCGGTGATTATTGTAATGGCATCCTCCAAGAAGGAGGACGTGGCCCATGTGGTCCATAAAATCGAGGAAATGGGCTACAAGGCCCATGTCATCGTGGGGGTCGAGCGCACGGTGGTGGCGGCGGTGGGCGATGAGCGGGGCAAGGAGCGCCTGATCTCGCTGGAGGCGCTGCCCCATGTGGAGAAGGTCTTCCCCATCCTGAAGCCGTTCAAACTGGCGGGACGGGAGGTGAAGAGCGACCCCTCCATTGTGTCGGCGGGAAAGGCCCGGTTCGGCGGGGGCTTCTTCTCGGTGGTCGCGGGGCCCTGCGCGGTGGAGTCGGAGGGGCAGATCAAGGAGAGCGCCCGGCTGGTGCGGGACGCCGGGGCGGCCATGCTGCGCGGGGGCGCCTACAAGCCGCGCACCTCGCCGTACAGCTTCCAGGGCATGGAGCTGGAGGGGCTCAAGCTGCTGTGGGCCGCCGGCCAGGAGACGGGGCTGCCGGTGGTGACCGAGGCGGTGACGCCGGACCAGGTCGCCGTGGTGGCCCAGTTCGCGGACATGATCCAGATCGGCGCGCGGAACATGCAGAACTTCGCGCTGCTGCGGGCGGCGGGCAGGGCGGGCAGGCCGGTCATCCTCAAGCGGGGCATGATGTCCACCATCAACGAGTTTCTCATGTCGGCGGAGTACATCCTGTCCGAGGGGAACCCCGACGTGATCCTCTGCGAGCGGGGCATCCGCACCTTTGAGACCGAGACCCGCAACACGCTGGACATCCAGGCGGTGCCTGTGATCCGGCAGATCAGCCACCTGCCCATAATCATTGACCCCAGCCACGCCGCCGGGCGGTGGGAGCTGGTGACCCCGATGGCCTGCGCCGCCGTGGCCGCGGGGGCGGACGGCCTCCTGGTGGAGGTGCACCCCAACCCGGCGGAGGCGATGTCCGACGGACAGCAGTCGCTCAAGCCGGAGCGCTTCGTCCAGATGATGGACGCCGTCAGGCCCCTGCTCGCCGTGATGAAGAAGGAACTGTGCTAGGAACCGCGGGAATCCGTTGACCATGACCGAAGAAAACCCCGGACAGGACGTCCCCGAGATCGAGGAGTCCGAACTGGAGCTCGAGCAGGTGGAGATGCTTAGCCGGGAGGAGACCCGGCAGGCGCTCTACGCCATGCTGTTCTCCAGCGACCGCCCCATGAGCGCCTCCCGCCTGGCGGAGGCCCTGGGAGACATAGACGCGGAGATCGTGTCGAACCTGCTCGCCGAACTGGCCCACCAGGTCAACGGCAACGCGCTGGTGCCCTATGTCCTCAAGGAAATCGCGGGCGGATACCAGCTGCTCACCAAGCCCCAGTACGCGCCGTTCATCCGCCGCCTGCTCCGGGTGAAGAAGAGCAACCGCATGTCCCGGTCGCTGCTGGAGACGCTGGCCATCATCGCCTACAAGCAGCCCGTGACGCGCGCGGAGGTCGAGGCCATCCGGGGGGTCAGCGTGTCCTACGCCTTTGACCAGCTCCAGGAAAAGCGGCTGGTCAAAGTGGCCGGCATATCGGACCTGCCCGGCCGCCCGAAACTGTACCGCACCACCGATGAGTTCCTCGTGACCTTCGGGCTGCGAAGCATCAAGGAGCTCCCCTCCCTGGACGAGCTGCGCGTGCATGACTGAGAACGCCGTCAGACTCCAGAAATTCCTCGCCGAGTGCGGCGTCGCCTCGCGGCGCGCCTCGGAGGAGCTGATCGCGGAGGGGCGCGTCGCCGTGAACGGCGTGACGGCGCGGATCGGCCAGACGGTGACCCCCGGCGCGGACCGTGTGACGCTGGACGGCCGGGCCGTCGGGGAGACGGAGGAGAAGGTCTACCTGCTGCTGAACAAGCCGCGCAACTGCGTGACGACCGCCCGGGACACCCACGGCCGCAGGACGGTGCTGGAGTGCGTGCGCGGCCTGAACTCGCGGGTGTTCCCCGTGGGGCGGCTTGACTTCGACGTGGAGGGCGCGCTGCTCCTGACCAACGACGGCGAGCTGGCCTTCCGTCTGATGCACCCCCGTTTCGAGGTGGAGAAGGTCTATCTGGCCTGGGTGCTGGGCGCCGTGACGCCGGAGGCGGTCCGCCGGCTGGAAAGCGGCGTGCGGTTGGAGGACGGCATGACCTCCCCCGCGAAGGCGGCGGTCCTAAACGGCGGGCCGAAGACCTCGCTCATCCGCCTCACGATCCACGAGGGGCGCAAGCACGAGGTGAAGCGCATGTGCGCCGCCGTGGGCCACCCGGTCCACGCGCTGCGGCGGGTGGAGTTCGCCGGACTGCCCGTGGAGGGGCTCCGCCCGGGCGAGTGGCGCTGCCTGACGGCGGACGAGGTGGCGCGCCTGCGCGCCCTGGCCGAAGAAGGGTCCCCGCCCCCCCCTACTCCCTGAGCAGCCCCGCGCGGCGCTTGCGCCAGGTGTCGTAGAAGACGAGCGTCACCAGCAGCGCCCCGATGAGCACCTGCTGCCAGTCCACAGAGATGCCCTCCAGATTGCAGAAGTTGTAGAGAACACTCATGATGAGCGCTCCGGCAATCGCCGCCAGCGCGCCGCCCTCCCCCCCCGCCAGGCTCGCGCCGCCGATGACGCAGGCCGCAATCGCGTACAGTTCGTGCATTTCCGCCGCCGTGGGCGAGGCGACGCTGGAGCGCGCGGCGAGCATCATGCCCCCCAGCCCCGCCATGGCACCGCTTACTGAATAGGCGATGACGCGCACCCGGTCAACCGGAATGCCGGAGAGGCGCGCCGCCTCGGCGTTGCCGCCGACGGCGTACAGGGCGCGGCCGAACTGGGTGTAGCGCAGGACCAGGGAGAACAGGACCGCCAGCGCCACCATCACGGCCACGGGCATCCACCACCCCCACGCGCCCGTGCCTCCGAGGATCATGAGCGGCGGCGGCACCGGCACAGGGCGCGCGCCGGACACCACCAGGGTCAGCCCGCGGGCCGCCATCATCATGCCCAGCGTGGTGATGAAGGGGGCGATGCGGCCCCGGGTGGTCAGGAGCCCGGTGAACAGGCCGCAGGCGAGCCCTGCGGCCACGCCGACCGGCAGGGCCGCCTGCCACGGCCAGCCATGCTGCACGGCGAGGCAGCCGATCATGCCCCCGAAGGCCGCCACACTGCCCACGGACAGGTCAATGCCCGCAGCCAGCACGACCAGCAGCTCGCCCAGGGCGATGACGCCCACCACGGCGGTGCGCTGCGCCACGCTCTTGAGATTGGCGGTCCCCCGGAAGTCCGGGGAATAGACGGCCAGCACCACGCAGAGCCCCGCCAGAATGAAGAGGGCTGAATGCCGGGCGAGAAAGCGCTTCATGAACGGAATCCTTTGGTCCGATTGGCTTGGGGCGGCGGAAACGCGGCGGGGGCAGCCGCGCCCGGCTATTCTATCCGCCCCCCGGGCGCGGTGCAACCCGGAATACGCGAAGGGGCCCGGCCCGCCTCTCGGCGAACCGGGCCCCGGGTTCAAGATGTCAGCGTTTTACCCGCGGCGGCGCCGCAGTGCGGCGGTGCCCGCCAGGGCCAGCCCCGCAGCCGCAGCCGCCAGACCGCCCAGGCCGGCGACCGGCGTGCCATACGCCACCGTCAGCTCGCACTGGGCCGTCAGGGTGTCGGTGTAGCTGTCGAAGGCGGTCAGCACGTAGGTGCCCGCGTCTTCAAACGCCACGTTGGTGAGCTGCAGGTCCGAGCCGTTCGGCAGGGTCGCCGTCGGCGCGACGGGCACCCCGTTGAACTGCCATTCGAAGAACACCGGGTCATGCCCGCCCGTGGTGCGGACGCGCAGCAGGTAGTCCTTGCCGAAGATCGCCGTGTCCTCCGCCGGAATCGTCTGCGTGAAGGCCAGACGCGCGGCCAAGGTGAGCGTGGCCTCGTTGGACGGATAGGCGCCGCGGTCGTCCGTCACAACGCACCAGTAGGTGCCCGCGTTGTTCACCGACAGGTTGTTCAGCGTGAGCACGGGCGAATTCACGCCCACGTTGGTGACGACGCCCGCCCGCTGGCGCTTCCACTGGAAGGACCGCGTGCCCTTGCCACCGCCCACGACCACCTGGAAGAACACGCTGTCATCGTAGTAGGCGCGGCGCGCCTGCGGGTGCTGGATGAACGTGATCAGCTGACCCGCGTAGAGGTTGCGTTCGGCGTAGTCCGAACCGGCCGTGTTTGTCACCGTGCAGCGGTACAGGCCCTCGTTTGCGGCCTGCACGTTGGTGAAAGAGAGCACCGGTTCCGTGATGCCCGTCACGTTGCCCTCCGCGATGGGAGCGCCATCCTTCGTCCACAGGTAGGTGAACGGCGGGGTGCCGCCCGACACCTGGACCGTGAGCGTGGCGGGGCTGCCGAAGGGCGCGACCCCGTCGCTCGGGTTCGGGGTGATCCCGGAGACCTCGGGCGCCAGGTTCAGGGCGAGCGTGGCGGGGTTGGACACCACGATCCCGTCTGTCCCGTCCAGCTCGCAGGTGTACACGCCCACATCGGCCTGGGCCGCCGAGGCGATGTTGTATTCAATCACCAGCGGGGCCGCCGCGAGGGTGCCCGCCGCGCCGGGACCCGTGAGCGCCACACCGTTCAGCTTCCACTGGTAGCCGATCGGCAGTGTGCTGAGATCGCCCACCGTCACGGTGAACGTGACCGGCTCGCCCGGGTCAACGATCACGCTGGCGGGGTGGCCGACAATGTAGGGGTCGCTGATCCGCAGGTTGGCCATGGCGGAGTCCACGGCACCGTCCGCGCTGGTCACGCGGCAGAAGTAATCGCCCACCTCCGCCTCGGTCACCGGGGAGACCACCAGGGTGTCCGTCGTGCTGAGCACCGTCGCGCCGCCATCCTTGAACCACTCATAGGACAGCGCGCTGCCCACGGCGCCCACGCTGAACGTGGCCGACCCGTTAAGCGACGCAATCTGACTCTGCGGCTGCATGGTGATGGCCGGGTCGAGCACGTTCAGATCGGCCCGGTTGCTGAACACGGCGTTCGCGCCGGACTGGTAATCGTTGCTGATGCGGCAGCGGTACCCGCCCGCCGGCCAAGTAGGCGGCTCATCGGCGTTTTCCGCGGCCGTGATGGTCAGGGTGGACAGGGTGCCCTGGGTGTCCACCGACGCGCGCGGGTTCACTCCGGTCACCTCCTGGTCTTCCTCGTCCAGCCAGGTCATCTGCAGGCCCGGAAGGCTGCCCACAACGGAGCAGATCAGCGTGGCCGTGTCCCCGTACCTGACGGCGGAACTCACCGGATGCGCAACGACCAGAATCGGCTCGTAAACGGTGATCTGCGCCCAGTCGGAGTTGACCCAGTCGTTGTCGGGGTCGCCGGTGGTGTTAATGGCGCGGCTCGCCGAGTTGCGGATCTTCACGCGGTACCTGCCCGCGTCGGACAGGAGCGCGCCGGTGCCCGAAAGGGGCAGCAGGATCGAGTTCGAGACCGCGGCCCCCGTTGTCAGGCGAAGCAGGATTTCCTCGCCGGGCTGGCCCTCCTTGACCCACATGTAGTCGAACACCGGCGTGCCGCCGGACAGGCCCACTTCGAGCGTGAAATTTCCGCCCACCGGCACGTTCTGGCTCAGGGGCATGGTGGCGATCACCGGCACGTTGTTGACCGTGAGCGTGGCCGGGTTGGAGCTCAGGTCGCCGTCGGGCCCCGTGAGCGTGCACACATAGACGCCCTCGTCCGCGTCACGAACGCCGGTGAGGACCAGCGTCTCCGCAGTGGATCCGGTGATCACCGTGCCCTCGGGCGTGGTGCCGTCCGCGAGGGGCGCGCCGTCCTTGAACCACTGGATGGCGTTGACGGTGCCCGCCGTGGTCACGGCGAATTCCACCACGGCCAGCGGATCCACGACCTGCGACACAGGCTGCGTCAGCAGCGCCGGGTCGGAGACGGTCAGCACGCCGCCGGAGAGAAGGAACGAGGCGCCGCCCGCGGAGGGATCGGTCACAAGGCACTCATAGAGGCCCTCGTCCGCGTTCACGCAGTCGGAGATGGTGAGGATGGCCGTCGCGGCGCCGGCATACTTGGCGCCGTCCGAGAGGTCAATCCCGTCGTGCCGCCACTGGTAGACCAGGCCGGGGAAGTCCCCGGCAAGCACGGAGAACTGCGCCGGGCCCTCAACGTTGGCCGTCAGGGTCTCAGGCTGCACCTGCGGGAGGCGCACCGCGAGGGCAAACACGCCCGCAGGCACCGTCGTGGTCCACACCCGGCCGGCGGGAAGCACGCCCGGCGCACCACCCGCGCCGTTGATCAGCACGGGGGGATTCGACCCGACCACCACGGCCACATTGTCCATGGGCTGGAGGGAGGTGTTCTTCACCACGAGCTGGTCGTGGCCCTCGTACACGGAGTAGTTCGCCGCCGGGGGCTGTCGCAGCACGCAGGCGCGCATTTGGCCGTTGTCCGGAAGCAGCGCGTCCACCTGCACCTTGTTCCAGAAGGCGGCCTTGAGCCAGCCGGCCGCCGCGGGGCCGCCGTCCAGTTCGGGAATCTTCGGCGTGTCGGTCCCCGTGTAGGAGTTGGCGGCCGTGAGCAGCGCCGGATTCGCCGTGGTGCCCTGCACCACCGACGCGCCGCCCGTCGTGTCAAAGAGCGGCTTGTTGGCGCTGTGCGCCGTCACGTTCATGTTGGAAATCCAGGTGAACCGGCCATTGTGCTCCGGCGCGTTGTCGGCGACATTGAGCGCCTTCACCAGCCGGCCGCCCGCGAGCACCACCGACCCCATCACTTTGGCCATGCCGGGCGTGCCGTAGCCCGCCGCGCCGCCGTTGCCGCCGTTGCCGCCCTTGCCGCCCGCGCCGCCCAGGCCGCCCGCGCCGCCGGAACCGCCGTCACCGCCCCGGGTGCCGCCATTGGTCGCACCCGTGCCACCCGCACCACCGGCGTAGCCTGAACCGCCCGCACCGCCGGATTGTCCCGTGGCACCCGGGCCACCGTTCGTCTGTCGCGTCGCGGCGCTCACGTCAAACGTGCTGCCGCTGATGTTCAGCAGGCCCTGAGCGGCCAGCACAAACGCACCGCCGCCGCTGGCACCTGTTGCACCACCTGCGCCGGAGCCGCCGGTACCGCCGGAGCCGCCCGCGCCGCCCGGCCCGCCGGTACCGAAGGTGCCGCCATTGATGCCGGACCCGTTCGCGCCCCTTCGGGTGTCAGGACTTGGAATGACCGCATTGGCTCCGGCGAGGGCCGTGTTGCCGCCCATGGCAGGAGCACCCGAACCCTGGACCGCGCCGGAGGAACCCCCGCCGCCGCCCGCGCCGCCGCCGCCGCCCGCACCGCCGCCGGACGCGCCGCCTGCACCGCCACCACCACCACCGCCACCGCGCACAACAATAGCTGTTGAACCACCGCTTCCACCGCCGCCGCCACCGCCCGCGCCGCTGCCGCCGGATGCTCCGCCGCCGCCCGCGCCACCCGCACCACCACCACCACCGCCGCCGCCATGCCCGGCCGCCAATGTCAGATCATCTGCAGGCGCGGTGAATGCGGGCGTCCCGCCCCCACCGCCGACACCCCCGTCTCCACCCGGATTGCCAATGTTGCCTGTATACCCGGCGGCACCCGTACCGCCCGCCGACCCGTTGCCGCCAATAATCCCGCCACTGCTCCCGCCGCCACCGCCATTACCGCCCGCAACCGCGCCGCCACCGGTCCCCACGGAACCAACAACCCCACTTCCACCGCCACTCCCGGCGGTTCCACGGGATGCATATCCCAACGAACCGCTATTGCCATTCAGTCCGGGCTGGCCAGCAAGTCCGCCCGCTCCGGCAGTGCCGTCAGCACCCTGCAAACCCGCCGACCCATCCGTTCCGCCAGCGTAGACCCCGCTGCCGCCCGCGCCGCCCGCACCGCCCGCGCCGCCCGCACCACCCGAGCCGCCAACACCGCCGGCGCCGCCCGCGCCGCCCGTGCCGCCCGTGCCGCCGCCCAGCGTGCCTGCGGGAACAAACAGGTGGGGGCCCCACAAGATGTCGCCGGTGGCGGTGATGGACAGAGGTCTCGACCCCGTCACGTTCACGGAAACGCTGGCGCCCACCGTCAAATTGGCGAAGGGAAAGACGGCGACGCCGTCAATCTCCACGCCGGTCTTGGACTGCGCGCCCCATTGCATGATGAGCGTGTCGGTGTTGATGTTGAGCGCGCCCGCAGTGACCGTCCAGTCGCCCAGCGACCCGTCGCTGCCGTAGATGGCCTGGGCCTGCGCGGTGCCCGCCAGGACACACGCGGCGGCCACGAGGAGGACCGCCAGAGGCGCCAGTGAGGTCCGGGGCACACCCCTGACCTGTGAACGGAAGAAAGATACGATTACGCCTGACATTGTTCACTCTCCCAAGAGTTGGTTAACCGTACTCCAAGTCTCGAACGCGCCACCTCAGATTGCCCTCAAGAAGCCCGCGTCCTAGGGATACCTGTTAAATTGTAGATACAATCGTTTCCAAAGTCAAGGAAAATGCGGAATCTTTTATTTTCTCCTGTTGCATGGGAGAACAGGCGGAAGGCAGGATGGGGGCGTTTTCTACGGCCGGACGGCCTCAAGTTTTTCAGCCAGACGGGGAAAATCCGGGTTCAGAAGGCGCACCTTCTCAAAGTACTCGCGCGCGCGATCCCTCTGTCCCAGGGCCAGAAGCACCGTGCCCAGGTTGAAATTGGCCCCGAGATGGTCCGGATTCGCCGCCAGCGGGCGCTCGTAGTGGGCGAAGGCGTCATCCACACGGCCTGCGGCCACCAGTGCGTTCGCCGCCTCCACGCAGAGTTCCGGGTCGCCGGGCCGCTTTTCCAGCGCGCTGGCGAAGGCGGCCAGCGCGTCCTCCGGCCGGTTCAGGCGCAGCAGGGCGCGCCCCCGGTTCAGGTCGGCGGCAGGGTCGGTGGCATGGATGGTGAGTGCCTTGTCAAAGCAGGCCAAGGCCTCGTCCGGTTTTCCCTCGTCCAGGGCAAGGGTGCCGAGGTTGTTGAGGGCGATGGGGAACTCGGGGATCAGGCGGAGGGCCTCCTGGAAACGCTTTTCCACCTCCTCCTGGCGGCCCTGCTCGGCGAGGAGCTTGCCGATCTTGTGGAGGACGTAGCCAAACTGCGGCGCGATGCGGAGGGCGGCCTCGTAGTGGCGCATGACCCCCTCCGACTCGCCGCGCCGGGCAAGGTCCGGCTGGTAGGGCACCCACTGCACGGAGAAGAACACCGCCAGCAGCGCGGGCAACGCGGTGGCCCGCAGGACGCGCCCGGTCTCGCGGGACCGCACGGCGTCCAGAATGCGCGCAAGAACCGGGCCGGCCACCACCAGCATCAGGGGAATCGCGGGCACCCGCGCACGTCCGTTCACGAAGAAGGGGATGAAGGAGGCGAGGTACAGCCCGGTGAAAACCAGCAGGAGCAGGAGCACCTGCCCCGCCGTGGCGCCGCCGGTGTCGCGCCGGAGCCGCCCGCTCAGGGCGTCCGACAGCACGAGCGCCAGCCCGGCCCAGAAAAGCGCCGCCACCAGCGGGAAACGGGGGAGGAGGTTCAGGGGCGGATAGAAGGCCATCTCGCGCTGCACCACCTTGTTGCAGGTGATCTCCACGGGGCTCCAGATCAGCACGGCCTTTTTCAGCATGCGCCGGAGGGTCAGGCCGGGGTTGGCCTTCATGAAGGCCTTCGCGCGGCCGGCGAAATACGATGACACCTCGGTGTGCGTCATCTCCGGACGGCCCAATTCCTTCCGCACGCCCTTGACCACGTTGATGTAGTCCTGCGCCGTCCAGTTGCCCGTGCCCTCCAGTTCCTGGAGATAGGGCAGCCACGGCGTCACGCCGTCGGCGTCCGGGTCGTTGCCGATGAGCAGGTTCTCGCCGAAATAGGTGGCGATGGGCACGAACTCGCCGGAGGCGACGTAGTTGCGCACCGTCACGGGAATCACCACCAGCACGGTCGTCACGAGCAGAAGCAGCCACGACGCGGGGATCCGCGCCAGCCGGCCCCGCCGCCACGCCACCCAAACCATCCAGCGGCGGCCAGCGGCCCCAGCCCGAGGATGTTCGGGCGCATCAGGGCGTAGGAGCCGAAGATCAGCCCCGCCAGAACTGCCCAGCCGGGGGAGCAGTTGCGCGACCACAGAAACAGCACGTAGACCAGCAGGGGAAACAGGAACACAAAGAGCGCGGGGTCGTTGACCTCGCCCTCCCAGTAGACGAAGATGCCGAGCACGGCGGCGCAGAACGCGCTGAAGAGCCCCGCCGCCGGGGAGAAGAGCGCGCGCCCCAGCAGAAACAGCACCACGATGGTGCCGAGCCCCAGGAACAGGTTCATCAGGCGCGGCGCGAGATAGCTCCCGTCCGTCAGCCCGTAGACCGCCGTCAGCAGGTAGCCGTAGCCCGGCGGACGGAAGAACGGCGTGGTGCGCATCTCCGGGTCCGTCGTGCCGTCGGGCACCGACCAGTCGCCCGACAGGATCGCGCGGGCGAAATAGTCCTGCACCTGCGGATCCTGCTGGAGGGCGGCGAAATCCGGGGCCTGGGCCACCTGCGCGAGGTAGGCCACCCGCAGGATTAGCCCCAGCAGCAGGATGAGCGCCAGACGCCGCCATTCCCACGGCGCGACGCGCCGTGGAACGCCGGAATCCGTGTCAGCGGGGACGGGGGACGCTGTTGACGGTGTGGTCACGTAGGCTCCTCAGCAAGACAGGTGGGCGCGCGCCCGGACAGCCGGCAGGCCAGGACCGAAGGCCGCGGGGGGTGCAGAAAAAGGGGGCCACGCACGCCCTAAAGCATGTACACAAACGGGGAAACCACCCCCGCACTGCCCGCAAACGCGAACAGGAAGGCGAGCAGCACCAGGGAGATAAGGATGGGCAGGAGCCAGAATTTCTTGCGCACCCGCATGAACGCCCAGAGTTCTTTCAATGTTTCCATGGACACATCCTGTTTTTGGACAACGACTTCACGCAGGAATGGTACCGTCCCCCGCCCGGCAAGTCAACCTTTCGGCGACGCTGGGATTCCCGCAGGGGGAAGAACGCGCGGCGAGGGCGGCCTGCATCGGCGGCACAGCTCCGCAGTCCATACCGTCCATCCAGTCCATATCGTCCATCAAATGGACGGAATGGACTAAACGGACACTATGGACCTGGCCCAATCCCGGAAAGAGAACCGGTGCCGGGGGTGTTTGCTAGAATGCTCTCTCCGGCGGGGTGTTGCGCCGGGCAACGGTTTACGGAGTGACTGTCATGCAGATGAAGAAGAATGCCGGGCTTTCCCGGAGGGCGTTTCTGGGCGCGGTGGCGGCGGGGGGCGCGTTTGCCATCGGGGCGGGCGGTCGCGCGGCGGCGCAGGCGGGAGGCCGGGTGGTCATGCTCGGGTTCGACGGCGCGGAGCCCCGGATTATCGAGGAGATGCTGGGCCGGGGCGAACTGCCCAACCTGGCAAAACTGCGGGACCAGGGCGGCTTCCACGACTTGGGCTCGACGGTGCCGCCGCAGTCGCCGGTGGCTTGGAACACCTTCGCGACGTGCAAGAACCCCGGCGGGCACAACATCTTCGACTTCATCCGCCGGAACCCGCAGGGGCCGACGGGCCCCTTCCCCGTGGTGGGCACGGGCAAGCTGGAGTCCGTCCGCCTGACGCCGCAGGGCATGGTGGAGGCACCGGCAAGCGGGGTCAACTACCGCCGGGGCACGCCGTTCTGGGCCGTGGCGGACGAGCAGGGCAAACGCGCGAAAATCCTGAACGTGCCGTTCATCTTCCCCGCGGACCCGATGAAGAACGGGCTGATGCTGTGCGCCCTGGGGGTGCCGGACGTGCGCGGCACGTCGAGCACCTATTTCTCCCTGTCGGACCGGTTCACGGACGGACAGCTCCGCGAGCCCCTCTCGGGCGGCCAGCGCATGAAGCTGGCCTTTGACGGCACGGACACGGCGGAGGTCGCCCTGCCGGGGCCGCGCGACGGGCGGGTGAAGTTTGGCCAGCCGGGGGCGCACACCACGGTCCCCGTGCGCGTCCAGGTGGACCGCAAGGCGGGCAAAGGCTTCGCCGAATCGGACGGGAAACGCGTGGAGCTGGTGCGGGGCGAATGGTCCGAGTGGCTGGAGCTGCGCTTCAAGATGTCGGACAGCTTCTCCGTGGAGGCGCTGACGCGTTTCTACCCCATGGAGATCGGGGAGGCCGTGCGCGTCTACGCGGGGTGCGTGCAGTTCCACCCACGCGCGCCCTACGCCCCCTTCACGCACCCGAGCGAGTATTCGGCGGAGCTGGCGGAGCGCTACGGGCTCTACAAGACCGTCGGCTGGGCCTATGACACCCACGCCCTGCGCCAGGGCGACCTGGACGAGGAGGCCTTCCTGAAGGACATTGACCAGACCATGGCATGGCGCGAGCGGCTGACGCTGGACGAGCTGGACCGGGGCGGCTTTGACATGCTGGTGAGCGCGTGGACCGCCACGGACCGGGTGGGCCACATGTTCTGGCGGTTCCGCGACCCGAAACACCCGCTCTACCAGCCGGACGCCCCGGAGAAGTGGGCCAAGGCGCTGGAGGCGTCCTACCGCCGCGCGGACGAGGCCACGGGCCGCGTCATGGAACGCCTCACGCCGGAGGACACGCTGTTCGTCCTGTCGGACCACGGCTTCGGCACGTGGCGGACGGGCTTCGACGTGAACGCGTGGCTCAAGGAGCGGGGCTGGCTGGCCGTGGCCGATCCGGCGAAGGCCGGCGAGGGCTTCCTCCAGGGGATTGACTGGGCAAAGACGCGGGCCTACGCCGTGGGCCTCAGCTCGGTCTACCTGAACCTCCAGGGCCGCGAGACGCGCGGCGTCGTGGCGAAGGCGGACGCGGAGCGGCAGGTCCAGGAGCTGGCCGCCGCGCTGCTGGAGGTCAAGGACCCGGACACGGGCGCGAAGGTGTTCGACAAGGTCCACCCGGGGTCGGCGTACCGGGGCGAGGCCATGGCCGACGCGCCGGACCTTGTGCTGGGCTACGCCGCGGCCTACCAGAACCACAAGACGGCGGCGAAGGGCGGCGTGGGCGAAAAGCTGTTCGAGCCGAACGCGGACAAGTGGAGCGGGGACCACGCCTCGACCGAGTGCTCGCTGTGCCCCGGCATGCTGTTCAGCAACCGCAAACTGGCGAAGACCGCGCCGAACATCCAGGACCTCGGCGTGACGGCGCTGCGCGCCCTGGGCGCGTCGGTGCCCGCGGACTATGAGGGCGACATGATCCTGTGACCCGGCGGCTCAGGCCTGGTCGGGCGGGTACTTGACCACGAGGTGCAGCTCGTCAAGCTGGCGCTGCTCCACCGTGCCGGGCGCGCCCATGAGCAGGTCCTGCGCGCGCTGGTTGAGCGGGAACGCGATGACCTCGCGGATGTTCGGCTCGTCGGCCAGCAGCATGACGATGCGGTCGAGGCCCGGGGCGATGCCCCCGTGGGGGGGGGCACCGTAGTGGAAGGCCTTCCACAGGGCGGGGAACTTCGACTTCACGACGCTCTCGGGGTACCCGGCGATCTCGAAGGCCTTCAGCATGACCTCGGGCCGGTGGTTGCGGATGGCGCCGGACGACAGCTCGATGCCGTTGCACACGATGTCGTACTGGTAGGCCAGCACCTCCAGCGGGTCCTGGTTCAGCAGGGCGTCCATGCCGCCCTGGGGCATCGAGAAGGGGTTGTGGCAGAAGTCCACCTTGTTGAAGTCCTCGTTCCACTCGAACATGGGGAAGTCCACGATCCAGCAGAACGCGGCGAGGGACGGGTCAATCAGGTCCAGCTTGCGGCCGAGATAGGCGCGCACCTTGCCCATGAGCCCGTTGGTCTCCGCCCGCTTGCCCGCGCCGAAGAAGAGGGCGTCGCCGTCCTCCGCGCCGGTCCGCGCGATGAGGCCGCGCTTCTCGTCCTCGCTGAGGAACTTCGCGATGGGGCCCTTGAACTCGCCGCCGCGCAGGGCCAGCCAGGCGAGGCCCTTGGCCCCCTCGGACCGGGCGTGGCGCTCGGCGTCGTCGAAGAACTTTCGGGGCTGGTCGGCCGCGCCCTTGGCGTTGAGCACCTTCACCGCGCCGCCCGTCTCGACCTGGGCGCTGAACACCTTCAGCTCGCAGGCGCCGAACAGGTCGGTGCAGTCGGTCATCTTCATCTCGAAGCGCAGGTCCGGCTTGTCCGTGCCGTACAGCTCCACGGCGTCGCGGTAGGTCACGCGCGGGAACACGGGGTTCTGGATGCGCTTGGACGACAGCTCGCTGAACACGCGGACCAGGAGCCTCTCCAGCTCCAGGAACAGGTCCTCCTGCGTGATGAAGGACATCTCGATGTCAATCTGGTAGAACTCGCCCGGGCTGCGGTCCGCGCGGGAGTCCTCGTCGCGGAAGCACGGGGCGATCTGGAAGTACTTGTCGAAGCCGGAGACCATGAGGAGCTGCTTGAACTGCTGGGGGGCCTGCGGCAGGGCGTAGAAGGCGCCCGCGTACAGGCGGCTGGGCACCAGGTAGTCGCGCGCGCCCTCGGGGGACGACGCCGTGAGGATGGGCGTGTGGAACTCCGTGAAGCCCCGCTCGACCAGGTGCTGGCGCACCAGCGCGGCGGTCTGCGAGCGCAGGAGGATGTTGCGGTGCATGTGGTCGCGGCGCAGGTCGAGGAAGCGGTGTTCGAGACGCGTCTCCTCGGGGCAGTCCAGTTCCTGGTTCACCGGGAAGGGCAGCGTCTCCGCCGTGGACTCCACGAGGAAGGCGTCGGCGACGACCTCGATGTCGCCGGTGGCCATGTTCGGGTTCACCGTCTCCGCCGCACGCGCCACCACCGCGCCCGTCACCGTCACGACATACTCGTTGCGCGCGCGCTCGGCCTCGGCAAAGCACGGGCTGCCGGGGTTCACCACCACCTGGGTCACGCCGTAATGGTCGCGCAGGTCAATGAAGACCACCCCGCCGTGGTCCCGCTTGCGGTGGACCCAGCCGGAGAGCTTGACCGTCGTGCCCGCGTCCGTCTTGCTCAGGGCGCCGCAGGTATGGGTGCGAAAGGGGTGCATGGGGGGCCTCCAGAAGAAAAACGGGCCTTCCGGCCCTTATTCCAAGTGCGACAGGCGTTTCCGCGTCCACGCGGAACTTTCGGAATGGTAGCAATCCCCGCGAAAAATGTCAAACCGCGCGGGACGGAAGGTGGCGCGGGGCTTCCCTGCGGGCTTATGATGGGGTGCCCTGCCCCGGCAGGCGGGCGGGCGGAGGGTTCCCGCCATGCGCAGCGCGATATTTGTTGACTTCGACAATGTCTTCATCGGCCTGAACGCCCAGGACGAGGCGCTTGCGCGGTCTTTCGCGACGGCCCCGCTCAAGTGGCTGGAATGGTTTGAAAAATCACTGCCCCTCCACGAGGGCACGCCGGCCCTGGGCCAGCGGCGCATTCTGGTGCGCCGGTGCTACCTGAACCCGAAGCAGTTCGGCGACTACCGCCCCTACTTCATCCGCGCCGGGTTTGAGACGGTGGACTGCCCCGTCCTCACGACGTACGGAAAGACCAGCGCGGATGTCCACATGGTGCTGGACATTCTGGAACTGCTGAACTATGAGGTGCGGCCGGAGGAGGTCATCCTCCTGTCCGCAGACGCCGATTTCACGCCGGTTCTCCTGAAACTGCGCAAGTGGGACCTGCGCACCGTGGTGGTGGCCGTGGGCCCCTCGGCGGCGGCCTACCGCGCGGCGGCCGACATTGTCGTGGACCAGGACGTCTTTGTGGACCTGGCGCTCCAGGCGGTGGGGGAGCAGCGGCCCCGCCGCACCGCGCCCCCGCGCCCGAAGCCGCCCGCGCCGGAACCCCTGGGCGGGGAGACGGCCCCGCCGCCCGCCCGCAGGCCCGCCCCGCGTCCGGCGGCCCCCGCCGAGCCCGCCGCCAAACGGGAGAAGGACCCCTTCTCCGAGTACCTGCGGGTCCTCGTGGACGCGGCGTCGGAGCCCATCGCCATGGCGACGCTGGCCGCGTCCTTCCGGCATCAGTTCCCCGATCTGGGGGACACCTGGGGCGCCCACAGCACCTTCAAGCAGTTTCTCGCGGGACTGGACCTGACGGGCCTGGAAATCTCCAGCGCGTCCCCCGGGCACATCTATGACCCGGCGCGGCACGCGCCGCCCAAGGACGCCCTGCCCGAATACGAGGAGACGTTCCGGACGAAGCACCCCGACCTGGAGCCGCTGGCCCGAAAAATCAGCCAGCTCACGGACACCCCCTTCCTGATGCCGGAGGACTACGCCTTCGTCCTGCGCGCCATGGCGGAGGAGACGGGCCCCTCCTACGAGAGCCTGAGCGAGCTGGCCAAAAAGGTCCGGGACAAGTGCCGCGAGACGGGCATCCCCGTGGGGCGGCAGGCCGTGAACTTCATCGTGCGCGGCATCACCTTCGGCGGGCACCGCTTCGGCAAGACGCAGGACACGGCGGCGAAACTCGCCGACCTCTTCATCCAGAACACCGCGACCCTCTGCAGCGGCGCGCAGTTCAACCTGAGCGACAAGGAGACGCGCCTGCTGAAGACCTGGATCAAGCAGTCCCTCTGACCCGGCGGAGAAAAGAAAAACGCCGCGCGCGGCGTGAAACCGCGCGCGGCGCAAGAGTCTGCGGGGCGGGGATCAGACGTTGCCCTTGAGTTCGACGGTGGCGCCGGCCTCTTCGAGGGAGGTCTTGAACTTGTCGGCCTCTTCCTTCGTCAGGCCTTCCTTGATCGGCGTCGGGGCCTTCTCGACCAGGTCCTTGGCTTCCTTCAGACCGAAGCCGCCGAGGTCCTTCACGACCTTGATCACGCCGATCTTCTGGGCGCCGAAGTCCTTCAGGATCACGTCGTAGGAGGAGGGCTCCTCGGGGGCCGCGGCGGCCTCGGCGGCCGGCATCGCGCCCATCATCATGGGGGCGGCGGCCGTCACGCCGAACTTGTCCTCAAGGGCCTTCACCAGCTCGCTCAGCTCAAGCACGGTCAGGTTGGCCACGCTCTCGATAATCGCATCAAGCTTCTCAGACATGGGTCACTTTTCCTCTTGTATGGCCGCCCGGGGCGGCCGTGTTGTTTTCTGTCATCCGCCGTCTTAGGCGGCCTGTTCCTTCTGTTGACGAATCTGGTCGAGCACGTTGACCAGGTTGCGCGGCAGTGCGGCAAGCACGCCGACGGTGTTGCGGAGCGGCATCGCCATGGTCCCGACGACCTGGGCAATGAGCTGCTCGCGCGGCGGAAGACCGGCAAGCGCCTCGAGCTGGGCCGCCGTGACCGGCTTCCCCTCAAGCACGCCTCCGACCATGGACACAAAGGAAACCTCCTTGCCGAACTCCTTGAGGATCTTCGCCGGGGCGACGGGGTCCTTGCTGAACGCCCACGCCGTCGGGCCCTCCATGAAGTCCGCGGCGGCCTCCATCCCCTGCGAGCGCAGGGCGCGGCGGGCCAGCGTGTTCTTGTAGACCTTGAACTCGATGCCGGCGGCCCGGAGGCGGTTCCGCAGCTCGGAAGCCTGCGCCACATTGATCCCCACATACTTCGCGGCGACCGCAATCTGGCAGCCTTCCAAACGCTGGGTCATCTCGGCGACCGCGTCAATTTTCTGCTGTGTTGGCAAAACGCATTCACCTCCTTTCAAGAGAACCGCGCTTTCGCGCGCGCGGCGCGGCAACGGCCGCGCCAGGTAAAAAAATCCCCGCGCCGTGGGTGACAGCGCGGGGACTTGGCATTCCAAACCTGCCGGGGCGTTTCCGCCCCGCCATGCCCTGCGGCATGGACTAGTCCGCATCTCGGCTGGGTATTAAGGCCCTGCGGCCACCGGCTGTCTGCGACACGCGTCCCGCAAAACTTCGCGGGGACAGGGCTAAGAATACCAAAAACACGCCGTCCGATGCAAGACACGGACGGATGACAAACGACGCACCGCCCCTGATCCACGGACAAGACATCGTGAAAACCGGCGCCGAGGCGGGAACGAGGTTGCTTCAGGCGCTGCGCGCCTTCGCAATGACGCGTATTTCCGCAGTCATTGCGAGCGAAGCGCGGCAATCTCGTTCCCGCCAACGCCTCGACCTACGCTACGGGCCGCCACGAAAACCCTTCGTCGGAAAGCCCCGGGTCCGTCCGTGTCCGTCCGTGCGGTTTCCGGACTACCGCCAGCCCTTGTCCCGCTCAATCCTTCGGATCTCCTTCGCGATCCCCCGCCAACGGGTCTTCTCGATCTGGCGGGCGCTCTGTTCCTGGCGCAGCTCCTGGTACCGGATCTCCCGCCGCAGTTTTTCGTAGCTGCGGAAGCGGCCCCCATCCAGCGTGCCGCCCTCGAGCGCGGCGCGCACCGCGCACCCGGGCTCGTTCTCATGCGTGCAGTCGGCAAACCGGCACTGCGCCGCCAGGGCCTCCACGTCGGCGAAGGCCGTCTCCAGCCCGTCGTCGTCCGACCAGATCTGCAGCTCGCGCATGCCGGGCGTGTCCATGATCAGGCCGCCCCCGGGCAGCGGGATCAGCTCCCGCTGCGTCGTTGTGTGGCGGCCCCGGCTGTCGTCAGCGCGCACGGCCCGCACGGCCTGGCGCTCCCGGCCGAGCAGGGCGTTCACCAGCGACGACTTCCCGACACCCGACGACCCGAGAAGGGCCCCCGTGGCGCCCGGCGGCAGCAGCGCGCGCAGCGCGTCCACACCGCGTCCCGTCGCCGCGCTCAGCACGGCCACCGGCGCGCCGGGGGCCGCGGCCTCGGCCTCGGCCACGCGGGCGTCCACCTCCCCGCAGAGGTCCGCCTTGTTCAGCACGACCACCGGCCGCGCGCCGCTGTCCCACGCCACCGTCAGGTAGCGCTCCAGACGGCGGAGGTTGAAGTCGCCGTCCAGGCTCGTCACCAGAAACACGACATCCACGTTGGCCGCGACCACCTGCTCCTCCGTGCGGTCACCCGCCGCGGTGCGCGAAAAGCGGCTCCGCCTCGGAAGCACCGCGTGCACCGTCGCCGCGTCCTCCTCCTCGCGCGGCGACACCGCCACCCAGTCGCCCACGGCGGGCCACTCCGCCCGCGCCGGGTGCTCATGGCGGAACCGGCCGGAAAGCTCCGCCCAGAGGTCGCCCGACGCCCCGGCCGCCACATACGCCTCGCGGTGCTCGCACACCACCCGCGCGGGTTCCCACCCGCGCCCCAGATACGGTTCCATCTGCCCGGCCCACCGGGCGTCCCAGCCAAGGGCCGCCAGCGCCGGACACACGGGGACGGAATCGTCCCCGAAAGGCTCATCATGAGGGATGCTCATTGCTGTTCTCCGTTGAAAAGGCACACTTCTCTCATCAGGGAAAGAACGGAAAACGTGCGACGGCGCGGGCTGAAGACACACAGCCACCCCGGACGGGCGGCGAAAAGGCGGGAAAGGAAACTACCCCAGCCCTCAGCGGCCGGACCGGAAGCGCGGCATCGCACACTGCACGGCAATATCCATAACGCCTCCATGGTTGGTTGGGCCCTCCAACAAGGGCGACCCCGGTTCATTCAACGGGGGATATTGTAGTGCATGCGGGGGCGCGGTGCAAACTGTAAGCGCAAGAAGGAAGAGGGCGCGGCAAGCGGCGCCCCTACATGCCCGTACCCTGGGCATGCGCGAAACACCGGGTCATCCTCCCGCAGGGGCGCTGCTTGCCGTGCCCTGTGCGCATGCCAAATACCCGGTCGCTCGCCCGTAGGGGCGCTGCTTGCCGCGCCCTGTGTGCATGACAAATACCCGGTCACTCGCCCGTAGGGGCGCTGCTTGCCGCGCCCGGGCGCGGGCACGATAGCCGTCGCTTGTCCGGTGACTGGGGCGCCACGGTCCCACACGCCGCCCACGCCGCCGGTCTGGTAAAATGGCCCCCGCACAACGGCAGAAAGACGCCCCCGCATGATCCTCACAGTCACCCCGAACCCCTGCGTGGACAAGACGGTCTTCATCGCGCGCCTGGAGCCCGGCGGGCGTTTCCGCAGCCCGAAATGCACCCACATCCCCGGCGGCAAGGGCACCAACGTGTCGCGTGCCGTGAAGGCCCTCGGCGGCGACACGGCGGCCCTGGTCATCGTGGGCGGGCACACGGGCCGCCACGTGGTGGACATGATCGAACAGCAGGACGGGGTGCGCTGCGTGCCCGTGTGGGTAGCCGGCATGACCCGCGTCATCACCACGGTGCTGGAGACGGACGTCCACCGCCAGACCGCCCTCTTCGACCCCGGCTCCCCCGTGACCGCCGCAGAGGGGGACGCCGTGGCGGCCGCCTTCGGCCGCGAGGTGCGCGGCGCCGCCGTCGCCACGTTCAACGGCTCCGTGCCCGACCCCGCCCTCGTGGACCTCTATGTCCGGTGCATCCCCCTCGCGCGGGAGGCCGGCGCCTTCACCATCCTCGACTCCTACGGCGAGGAGTTCCGCCGCGGCATCGCCGCCGGGCCGGACATGGTCAAGCCGAACCGCGAGGAGGCGGAGCGCCTGCTCGGGCGGAAACTGGAGACCCGCGCCGACTGCTGGGCCGCCGTGGACGCCTTCCACGCCATGGGCGTGCCGCTCGTCGTCCTGTCCCTGGGCGCTGAAGGCGCGCTCGTCTCCCGGAAAGGCGGCACCCGCCTCGAAGTGACCCCGCCCCCCATCGAGGAGGTCAACCCCGTCGGCTCCGGCGACGCGCTCGTCGCCGGGTTCGCCGTCGGCATCGAGCGCGGTCTCCCCCTCGACGAAACCGCCCGCCTCGCCGTCGCCTGCGGCACCGCCAACGCCCTCTCCTGGGACATCGGCCACTTCACCGCCAAAGAGGTGGAGGAGCTCGCCGCCCGCGTGCGGGTGGCGGCGATAGTCTAAGCCTCTTGGACGCAACACAGAGGTTGGTATAGACAGACCGCAACACTCTCATCACTGAACCGACTACAGGCCCATCGAATCCACAAGACGCCGTCTGTCCACAGGAACCCTTTTCCACCTCGAATCGCACGCTAGTGAGCGTTTCTTCGTGCTCGTAATCAGGCAAGGCCCACCAGGCAAGAGAGTACCCTGGACTTGTGTACGGTGTGCTCCTGATCGACAGAGACCCACGCCCCGCGCGGGCATCTGACTACCTGCTTGCGCGCTATCGCTAGCCCTGCGTAAGGCCTGTATACAAGATGCGGTCCGGCTAGTTAATCCGGCTCATCAGCAGCAAAGCCACACGGGTGGCAACCTCAGTTGCTGAACCAAGCTTAACCTCCTCGGTGGTCGCCGAAGCCATGACCCGCCCATCGGAAAGGGAAATGGCCTTGGCAATGATCACGGGCACTTCAACCGCATAGTCTCCGGAGACTTTCCGCACCATGCTTTGGCCCTTCTTCACCCGGGCACTAACCACAATGTCCGCATGTTCTTTTACAGACGCCACCTGCGCCTGTTGCGCCTGTGGCAGCTCCGGATTAGCGAAAACAGCGTCCACATCGATACCTGACAGGCCGATCGCCACGCTCCGGTCAACCAGCACCGCGCCGCCATCCATGAAGGGGCGCTCCAGACTGTGCTGAATAGATTCAAGCTCGTCTTCCGTGAAGTCGTTTGCGCCGGGTCCCTTGGGAACATAGACTTCCTCCACCGACTCGCCACGGGCCTTAAAGGTTCCTTCTTGGCTTGACTCCGCAGTGACCGATGCCGCTCCCGTCACCTTCAGCACCTTCTGCATCGTCCGATCATCGTTATCCTGCATGTCACGGTTCACCAAGACTATGACTCGTGGGGCTTTTTTCCCTGAAAATGCCGTCCTGAATGCCTCTATTCCGTCCCTCGCCTCTTCCGACATGGTCGGGGTTCGCCTGTCAATTTGCTGCGCAAGTGGGGGGCGGTCAGGTGAAGGCACCACATGCGGCCTCTGGGGTAGTTCTGCTGAAGGAGCAACCACCGTGTTGGAAGACTGCGTCATGGCCACGCCCTGGAAGGCGCAAACCGACACGACCATGAAAGCCAGCATCCTTATATGTACCACCATGACCGAACCTCCTATCGCTCCATTCTGATGCGAATGGAGTATTGTTGTGATCTTTCGTTCAGAGCGACCGCCTTGTAAGTGGACTGGCCGTTAGGCGGGAGAATGAGTGTCACCCAGGCCGTCTCATCACCAGAAGAAAATCCAGCATCGTCCTTGAAGACTGTCTGCGCTTGGACGTTCACCGCATTGTCGGAATTGTTTCTGAGAATTGCCTCGGCGATAATCCGACCTTCAGTAGTGTAGCTGGCACGTTGGGCGTCTACGCTGATGAGTTTCTGCAGGGGCTTGTCAAGCAGAACCAGAGACTCTGTTCCTTCTAGGCTTGTCCCACGTTTAAGGGGTGCGTAGGGACCTTGCGTTTGACATCCCACTCCAACCAGCAGGAATGCAATTAGAATGAGAGTCATCACCGCATATTGAACGTTAGTTTTCATAGTAATTCTCCTTGATGTGTTCACGTTGTTCATGTTTTTTCTCGCGACTTTTTGGAAGACGACTTCGGAGTGCTCTCGTCGTTCTTCCCAACAGATTTAGATATCTTGTACTTTCCGATTTCGGACATTCCTGATGCACTTACAAAGTATGCTGTCCCCGTGGAGGCTGTGGAACTCTTCGATGTCTTTCCTGTCAACAGCAGATGCATGGACTTGTCAGGGGTGCAGTGATATTCAATTCGCATGGCTTTTTTATCAATTGCACCCGAACAGGGAAACACTCCTTCAGGCCACCCCCCACCTGTTGTCTTGACGTAACCAGCGAAGGTCTCGTCCTGCCTAGAAATGACTGCCAGTTCAATGTTAACCTGCTCTTTCTTCTTTCCCCAACCGCCTGTCCATCTTTCAGACGCGTTACCAATCAGAGATGCGCCCTCTTCGGTGTATTTGGCGAAGCGCACATTGTTGACCTGGACGCCAAAACTTGGATCCCATGCAGTTAAGACATCAAATGGCTGGTCGCTTCGTGTAATCTGACCATCAGTGACCGTCCCCGTTTCCGTGCATTTTATCTGTATAGTGTGGGTGCCTGGGGAGAGGTTCAGTGGTATGATGTAGATATCATCTGGAACAGACAACATTCGAATATCGGCCGCAGGATTGGCTGCGGCGGATATTCCCTTGGAAATCAGACCTAGCACCATTAACCCCGCTCCCACCCCCGGCGCTGAGTCGCTGTCCCCAACGCCGGCGGCCAAAGCCCCGGAAACGATAGCAAGGTCGCCCGCCACGCTGGCCCCCTTCTTGAACTGGGCCTTTCCCTTGAGAATGGCATCAACAGCCCTCCCCCCCCGCGTCATGGCCTGAAAAGACATGTTGTCCAGCGGACCGTCCATGGTTGCAACGGAAGTTCCATTAATCAGGACATCGAGTGGACCAGACGCGCCACTTCCCGAATTGAAACGCAGAAACTGGGCATATTCTCCTGTCGCGTATTTTTTTGGACCGACACCAAGACCAATAACCAAAAGGGAATTAACGCCATCAGGAATCGGCAACACGGCGTTTTCACTTCTCGCATGCTCCCGAGACACTTTTAGGCACTCATCGGAACGGTCCTGCAAGCCGAGCATCGTGTTGCATACCGCCTCGCAATAGTCCATCTCAGCAAGATCATCGTGATACTCCTCATCCTTTTTGGCATCTTCAGAGGAGCGATCAACAAGAGCACCCGACCTAAACATAGCGCGGGCATTCTCATAATCACCTGCGCACATGTATAGAAGCCCTCGCTGGAGGTAGATCATGGCCTGCTCATATGGTTCACCGCGGAAGTTCTTCTCATCCTCGCCTTTGAAAGTGGAGCGGGCTTTCTTGGCACTTTCATCGCCAGCACTGGAGCCCCCTATTCGTGTCAGAATCAGATCAAGAACGCGAGTCGCCTCTTCCATGTTTTTCGCGGCGAGTTGCTGATGGTAGATATGCCAGAGAACTAGCACAGCGCCGCGGTTTCCGACTTCCTCAAGAGATTTATATTCCGCTTGGAGTTCTGGCGGCATCTCCGAAAGATTAGGCGGCATGCAGTCCTGCACTTGCTCTATAGCTGCCTTTTGCTCGTCTTTCTTCTTTTGCTTATTTCTTTTCATATAGTCGTCCGCAGAATCGGCAATTGCTGAAACCGAAAAAAGAGCGATCGAAATAATGAAAAACAGTATTGACTTCAATGCTGAAGTGGAACCCATTTCTAATCTCCTTTTTGTGATGAATCGCACAAATATTTATGAGGGGGCCGTTACCTATAGGCTGCGTCCTCAACACCTTCCTTTTTTATTTCAGAGAACTCTTCCCACTCCTCTATCCCCGTTTCCGCATTAATCAGCCTAAATGTATAGAGAATGTAGTCAGATTGACCTGTGGAAGAAGCTTGCGAAAGCCCCGTAAGCTCTCCCGTAAGAAAGTAATCGACTCCCGCCATAATACCTTCACCCGAAGACCCGACCATGCCCTCGCGCTTCATCTCTCGCTCTCTCTCCACCGCCTCTATCCGGTCACGTGCGACAAACTGAACCGCCCCCCTGCATTGGGTGTTAAGTAAGGCTTTTATACGTTTATTGAATATGTCCTTGTTGATTGGAAATCGCGTGTCGTTCACCACCGGAAGCAATCCTATAACCGGAGGAGTTTGGGCGTTGGCAATCGCGGGGGTTGAAAGAACAGACCTAGCCATCTTGTCGCTCACTTCCTGAAGATCCTGTGATCCCACCCCAGTGCCCTCACCCTTACTCGGCTGGCTCGGATCAACCCTGCGCGGACCTATGCCTCCGGGGTTGTCGACCCCTGATGTGGCGCAACCGCATATCATCGCAACAACCAGACACAACGCCAACGCGACCAAATTTCTCATGACCTTATTCACTCCTCTAAAACAGTTGGGACTCCCTGCAACACATGGCGACATTCACCATGAGATTCGCTCGCTTCTGCTGTTCTGCGTCTGGAAGGGTGCTCTCCCGATTCGCCCCTTCCGCCAAGGGGGAAAGAACGGGCATGTCTCCAGAGAGGCTCTCCCCCAAAAGCCTCGGCCTCCCAGAAGGAGCCGCCAGCGACCCGTCTGACCGCTCCCCCGCGCACCGGCAGTCCCCGGGAAAGAAATGCGAACCGATATATCCGCTGTGAGTGGCACACAGCCCCACGGGGACGGCTACTTTTTCCAAGAACCTCACCATACGCGCCAATTTAGCAGAATATATCCGCAATGTCAATAGGGAACGCCCATCCCTCCCGCCGGATACGGCGGGGAACGGAATCAGGCGCGTTGTGTTAACGCGCAGAGGAATTCATGCTGGCGAGAAAGGGATGCCCCTCACCCGCCAGGTAGGACGATCCTGCCGGGAAAGAAGAGGGCGCGGCAAGCGGTGGCCCTTACCTGCCTATGCCTCGGCACACACGAAAACGCCGGGCAACCCGCTTGCAGGGGAGCCACTTGTTGCGCCCTGGAGCGAACACATAGGCCATCGCTTATCCGACGATCCTGGACCCATCCGATTTGCCGCTCTTGCAATCGGCGGGCGCATGCGCCAGAATAGGGGGTGCAAGGGACCGGGCATCCGGTGGCCATTTCCGGCGGGGGTTTCCGCCGGACAACCCAAGGAGACACAGGACATGGAGATTTCCCGCAGGCATTTTCTTAACTCGTCGGCGGCGGTGCTGGCGGCGGGCGTCATGGCGCACGGGCGCGTCTGGGGCGCCAACGAGAAGATCGGGGTGTGCGTCGTGGGCGTGAACGGCCGCGGCGGCTCGCACATTGAGGGGTTCAGCAAGAGCCCGGATTCGGAGGTGGTGGCGCTGTGCGACGTGGACGCGCGGGTGCTGGAGCGCGTGGCGAAGCAGGTGGAGAAGGAGACCGGGAAGAAGCCGAAGACCTACCGCGACATGCGGGAGGCCTTCGCGGACCCGGATGTGGACGCGGTGGGCATCGCCACGCCGAACCACTGGCACACGCTGGCGGCGGTCTGGGCGGCGCAGGCGGGCAAGCATGTCTATGTGGAGAAGCCGGCGACGCACAACATCTACGAGGGCCAGCAGCTGGTGGCGGCGGCGGAGAAGTACAATGTGGTGATCCAGCACGGCACGCAGTCGCGCTCGGACAGGCAGTGGCTGCGCGACATCGCGCTGCTCCAGTCGGGGGAGATCATCGGGCCGCTGTACATGGCCCGCGGCCTCGGCTACAAGAACGGGAACCGCGGCGCCATCGGCAACGAGCCGGACTCGGACGCGCCCGAGACGCTCGACTGGGACCTCTGGCAGGGGCCGGCGTCGCGCAAGCCGTTCAACAAGATGTACCACCCCTACAACTGGCACTGGTTCTGGCACTGGGGCAACGGCGAGATCGGCAACCAGGGCATCCACCAGCTGGACATCGCGGCGTGGGGCATGAACCGGGGCCTGCCGGTGCGGGTGGACAGCGTGGGCGGCCGTTACACCTACGAGGACGCGGGCGAGACGCCGAACACGAACGTGGCCACGTTCATCTACGAGGACGGCACCATGCTGGTCTTCGAGGTGCGCAACCGCTGGACCAACGACGAGGGCGGCCGCATGCTCGGCGACAAGTTCGCGGGCGGCGTCGGCGTGGGCAACCTATTCTACGGCGACGGCGGCTACTATGTGGAGGACCAGGGCTTCTTCGACAAAAAGAACGAGCCGATCCCGGTGGACAACGCGAAATACCCGTTCCCGGAGTCGAAAGGCTGCTGGCAGAACTTCCTGGAGGCGGTGAAGGCGAACGACAAGACGAAGGTGTACGGCGACATGAAGGCGGCGCACGTCTCCTCCGGCATGGCGCACCTGGCGGGCATCTCCTACCGCCTGGGCACCTCGCTGAAGTTCGACCCGAAGACCGAGACCTTCACCGGCGCGCCGTCCGAGGCGAACGCGATGCTCACGCGCGAGTACGCGAAGGGCTTCGAGGTCCCGAAACTCGCCTGATCCCCTGCGGGGCCTGACGTCGGCGGGGCCTCCTGAGGTGGCATGGGCATCTTGACCATGTTCTTGAGCGTGCGCAAGCGCCCCGACCACGGGCTGGAAGCCCGTGCCACCTCAAGGGCGGCTTCGCGTGGGGAACCGGTCTGTGGTGCTTTGAAAAAACAGCGCCGGGCGCGGCTGCAGGGGCCGCGCCCGGCGTTCTTTCTAATCCGTCCGCTCAGTGGTGGGAGAAACAGCGCTCCAGGGTGAAGAGCATGGCCGCGCCGGCCTCGTTGCAGGCCTCGATGGCCTCGTAGTCGTTCATGCTGCCGCCGGGCTGCACGATGGCCGTGATCCCCGCGCCCGTGGCGGCATCCACCGCGTCGCGGAATGGGAAGAAGCCGTCGGACGCCATGACGGCGCCCTCCAGGGACTCGGCCCCCTTGTACTTCGCCTTGGCCTTGGCGATGGCCTGCTGCACCGCGCCCACGCGGTCCTGCTCGCCCGTGCCGACGGCGAGGGTCTGGCCGTTGCGCGCGATGACCACGCCGTTCGACCGCACGTGGATGTTCACATACCACGCGAAGAGCAGGTCGTCGAGCTCCTGCGGCGTCGCCACGCGGGCGATGTCCATGCGGCCCTTCTTCGGGTGGTCGTTGTAGGCGGGCACGAGGTCGGCCGTGGAGCGCACGCGCGACAGGTAGGGCTTCGCCAGCACGATGCTGCCGTCGTCGAACACCTTCATCTCCCACGCGCGCGGCGTGTCGTCCACGTATTTCGGCAGCGCGTCGAATCCGGGCGTCTGGATGATGCGGATGTCGCGGTTCCTCTTGAAGCGGTCGGCGTCCTGGAACGCCTCCAGGGCCCCGGGTGCGAAGGCCGGCGCCACCACGCACTCCACGATGGTCTGCATGATCTCCGCCGCCGTGTCGCCGTCCACCTCGCGGTTGAACGCGCACACGCTGCCGAAGGCCGCCTGCGCGTCCGCGTCGCGCGCGCGCTGGTACACCTCCACAAGCGGCTGGCCGCCGTTCTGCAGCGCCACGCCGGAGGGGTTGCAGTGCTTCATGACGGCGCAAGCCGGGCGCGGCATGAACTTAAGGATGCCGAGGGCGTGCTGCATGTCCTCGAGGTTGGTCTGCGACAGGCCGGCCTTGCCGGTCTTGAGCATCCTGTAGGCGCCGAGCACGAGCCCCTCGCCGTCCGCCGGACGGTAATACGCCGCCGGCTGGTGCGGGTTCGTGCCGTAGCGCAGGTCCTCCACCTTCACATAGGCGCGCCCGATCACGTCTATCGTCTCCGGGAAGTCCCCCTCGGTCCGGGTGCGGTACATTTTCTTGAGGTCCTGGTCGGCCATGGCGTGCGTCTCCTGGGTGGGGTTGCGGTTTGACGCCGCCTATTGTGCCACAGCGGCCCGCGCCGGGGCATCCCGCAGGGCAATCGCACTAAAATCTGGCCACCCTTTCTGACAAAGAGTTCTTTCGCCCCCTGCTCCGTGTTCTTTTCAACGCTGAAAGCGTTGCCGAATATAGCCCAGGCCAGGCCGCCGCCCGAAGGGCCAGGCCTGCCCTGGGTTGCCCGGACAGAAAGAATCATGCCCCAACGGGGCAGCCGAAATTGCGGCGGGGAGTGCCGTGCCGGCCTTGGGGGAAACGCGCGGTAACGGGTCGTCTTTTGTGTGCCCCCGCGCGGGCAAGCCCACGCGAAGAAAGGCGGCAGCAAGCTACCGCACTCCAAGGCGCTGCGCGCTGTGCGGACCCGGGGCTGCGGTAATGGGCGGCGGGCGTTGACAACACGGAGATAACCGGCTATAATTCTTTCCAGTTAGTGGCCTAACTGGAACAATTTCTTACCGGATGAGTGATCCATGCTGGAGACCGTCAAATCACTCCTGCTCGATTTTCAGGAAATGCGCCTGGACACCGGCGTGCCCCGCCGTCTGCAGATGGAGACGGTCCGGAACAAGGCCGCCGTGTGCATTGGCGTGCGGCGGAGTGGAAAGTCCACCTTTCTCTTCCAGTCCATAGAACGCCTCGTCGGCGGGGGAGTTCCCCGGGAGAACATCCTTTATCTGAACTTCTTCGATGACCGTCTTCATGGTCTCCGGCAGGACAATATCGGCCTCGTTATGGAGGCCTATTACTCCCTGTATCCCGAGAAGAAGGGCCGTGAGACAATCCATTGTTTCTTCGATGAAATCCAGGCGGTGCGGGGATGGGAGTCCTTTGTGGACCGGCTGATACGGACAGAGAAGTGCGTTGTCCACCTGACGGGCTCCTCGGCGGGCATGCTTTCCAAGGAAGTGGCCACACAGATGCGCGGACGGGCGCTTTCCTGGGAGATGTTCCCCTTTTCCTTCCGGGAGTTCCTTGACTTCAAGAAAATTGACGCGGCGACGCCCCTTTCAACACGAAAACGGCTGCTGGTCAAGAAAGCTTTTTCCGAATACTGGGAAACGGGGGGATTTCCGGAAGTCGCCGGCCTGCCCGGCCATCTGCGGGTGAAAATCCATCAGGAGTACTTCCAAACGATCCTCTTCAGGGATCTTGTGGACCGGCACGACGTCCAGCATCCCCGGGCGGTGCGTGATCTCGCGCACCGGCTGGTGGACAACCCGGCCTCCCTATACACGATCAACCGCCTTACCGCTTATCTGAAGTCGCTGGGACACAAGGTGCCGAAATCCTCCGTCTCGGACTACCTGGCGTGGTTTGAGGACGCCTATTTCCTTTTCACTGTCCGCGTGTTCGACGCGTCGTCTGCGCGCCGGGAGACCAACCCAAAACGCGTGTACTGCGTGGACCACGCGCTGGTGTCCTCGGTCTCATCGGGCATCCTGGTGAATGCCGGGCACCTCTTGGAGAATCTGGTCTTCGTCGCCCTGCGGCGCCTGCATCCGACGCTCCACTATTACAAGACCAAGACAGGCCGGGAGGTTGATTTTGTCGTTCCGGGACGTGGCGGCGCACGGGCACTGGTTCAGGTGTGCGAATCACTGGCGGAGGAGGAGACACGAAAACGGGAGGTGACGGCTCTGGAGGAGGCGATGTCCGAGCTGGGCCTCGAGGAGGGCACCATTGTGACCCGCAGTGAGGAGGAAGGCATCCGGGGCGGGGCGGGACGAATCCGGGTGGTTCCCGCGTGGCATTTTCTTCTGGAGCTTCCGGACATGCCCGACTAGGCAGCCCGGCATGCGGCGGGCGAATCCGTTGCATTTCGGCGGGGTCCGCGATATGATGGGGGCGGCCCGCGGAGGCGGGGACAACGCGCGCGGCGCAGGAGGTGTCATGCACAGCGACCCCATGGAAAGACGGCGGTATCCGCGAAGCCGCAGGAGCGTCTCGCTCATCCACGACGACGAGGGGCCCGGCGTGCTCAACCATGTGGACAACATCAGCGCATCGGGGGTGCTCTGCCACACGGTGAAGCCGGTGCCGCTGATGATGAAAATCGGCATGGCGCTGGAGATGCCGAAGCCGTGCGCGCGCCGGATTGACGCCGAGGGCGTGGTGGTGCGCTGCGAGCAGGACGAGATGGGGGACGACCGCTTCCAGGTGGCGATCCTCTTCACGCACATCGCCCCGGAGGACCAGCAGGCGCTCGAGGCCTTCGTGGAAAACGACCTGCAGTGCCCGGACGCGGAAGACTGACCCGGTTCGCGGCCCAACCAAGGAGACGGACCGTGCTGGTGACGACCTGCCTTTCGATTTTCTGCGCCCTTTCGGCGCCGGGGGCCCCGGAGGACGCGCGCGCCGCGGAGGCGCGGCACACGGACACGGTGTTTGAGATGACGGAATTTGCGGACAGGGCGGCCTGGGAGGCCTTTGCGGACCGCCTGCGGAAGCGCATCCTGCTGTCCTCGGGCCTGGTGCCCATGCCGCCGGAGACCCCGCTGAACGCGAAGATCACCGGCCGGGTGGAGCGGGACGAATACACCGTGGAGAAGGTGTGCTTCGAGGTGCGGCCCGGCTTCTTTGCCACGGGAAACCTCTACCGCCCGAAGGGGGGCGGCCCCTTCCCCGCCGTGGTCAACCCCCACGGCCACTGGGAAAAGGGGCGCCTGGAGGATTCTGAGCGGGGTTCCGTGCCCGCGCGCTGCATCACCCTGGCGCGCATGGGCGCGGTGGCGTTCGCCTACGACATGATCGGCTATGTGGACAGCCGGCAGTTCGTCCACAACTGGGGCCGCGACCAGGAGAAACTCTGGGGCGTCCACCCCTTCGCCCTCCAGCTGCTCACGAGCCTGCGCGCGGTGGACTTCGTGCTGTCCCTGCCGGAGGTGGACCCCGGCCGCATCGGCTGCACGGGCGCCTCGGGCGGCGGCACGCAGACCTTCGCGCTGACGGCCGTTGACCCGCGCGTGAAGGCGGCGGCCCCGGTCAATATGATCTCGTCCATCATGCAGGGCGGATGCCTCTGCGAGAACGCCCCGCTCATCCGCCTGGAAAACTCGAACATGGAGGTCGGCGCGCTGGCCGCGCCCCGGCCCCTCATGATGGTCTCCGCCACCGGCGACTGGACCAAGAACACGCCGCAGGTGGAGTTCCCCGCCATCCGAAGTGTCTACGCCCTGTACGGCGCGGAGGACAAGGTGGAGAACGTCCATCTCGACTTCGAACACAACTACAACCGGCCAAGCCGCGAGGCGGTGTACCGGTTCTTAGGGAAGCACCTCATCGGCGGGCGCGACTGGTCGGATTTCACCGAACCCCCGTATCAGAAGGAACCCGACGAGGCGCTGCGCGTGTTCCCGGGCGAGGGACCGCTGCCGGACGCGAAGCAGCGGGCGGAAATCATTGAAGACCTCGTCGCCATGCAGAAGGAGAAGTGGGCGGCGGTACTCCCGAAGGACACGGCGGGCGTGGACGCCTTCCGGCGGGACTACGGCTTCGTGCTTCCCGGCGTGACGGGCGCCGAAGCGCCCGCGCCTGAAGGCCTGCGCTGTGAGAAGACGGCCACGGAAACCCTCGGCGGCTTCACCGCCGAGCGGTGGGTGCTGGGCCGCGCGGGAAAGGGCGACGCGGTGAGCGCGGTGCTCTTCCTCCCGCAGAACGCGGGGACCGCCGAGGCGGTGCTGCTGGCGCACGGAAGCGGCAAGGCCGCCCTGCTTGACCCCAAGACCGGCGGGCCGGGAGAACTGGCCGCCGCGCTCCTCAAGCGCGGGGCCGCGGTGCTGTGCGCCGACCTTTTCCTGCAGGGCGACGGCGCGCCGAAGGAGCGCGGGGAGTCCGGCAAGTTCCCGGACACCTTCAAGCCGACGGACACGGCGGAGCGGGTGCAGGACATTCTGACCGCCGCGGCCTTCCTGCGGGGGCCCGCGGGGCTCGATGTGGCCGCCGCGGCCGGCCTGGAGGACGCGGGCCTGTGGTGCCTGCTGGCGGCCGCGATGGACCCCGCAGTCGGGCGCGTGTTCGCCGACCTGAACGGGTTCGCCCTGGACGATGACGACGCCTGGGCGGCGCGCCACTACATCCCGTGCATCCGCAGCGTGGGCGATGTCCGCACGGCCCTGGCCCTGGTCGCGCCGCGCCCGTGCCTGCTGGCCGGCGTCAACACGGCGGAGGCGCCCGCCCTGACCTGGCTGGGCGCGGAGACGGCCGGGGACACCGGAGCCGGCACCCTGGCGAAATGGCTGAGATAATGACCCCGGAGGACGCGTCCGGCGACCGGGTGGTCCACGCCACGGATCCGCATTTCTGGCGCGTGACCCTGAACCCCGCCCGGCTCGCGGGGAAGCGCGCCCTGGGCATGGCCAATCTGGTCCTGCGGCGGCGCCGGCACCTCCGGACGGACCTGGCGGAGATCTTCGCGCGGGAGATCGCGGCAACGGGCGCCGGGACGGTCATCATCAGCGGTGACCTCACAACGACCTCGCTGGAGGCGGAGTTCGCCGCGGCGCGGGCGTTTCTGGACAGGCTGGCCTCCCTGGGACCGCGAATCCTCGTCATTCCCGGAAACCATGACGTGTACACCTTCTCCTCGGCCCGACGCCGCCTCTTTGAGCGTTTCCTGGGAGACTACCTGCCCGCACCGGAGCTGCCCGCGCGGGTCCTCCTGCCCCGGGGAGCGCCGGTGGTCTTCTATCCGGGAACAGGGCCCAACGTCATCACGTCGCGCGGCCGCATGGACCGTGCGGTCATCGAGCGGACGGCGGCGCTGGTCGCGGACGCGCCCGCCGGCCGCCCCGTGCTGCTGGTGGGGCACTATCCCCTGCTCCCGCAGACGGAGGCCTACCGGGAGGCATGGTCCCACCGGCTGCCCCGCGCCCGGGAACTCCGGGCGGCCCTGGCCGCCACGGGACGGACCCTCCTGTGCGCCGCGGGACATGTGCACCGGTTCTCGCTGGTCAGGGATCCGGAGCACCCCGTCCTCTTCCATCTCACGACGCAACCGCTTTTCATGCGCAGCGCGGCGCACGCGGGCGCGTTCTCTGTCCTCCGCTGCTCCCCTGCCGGGTTCGAGGTGAGCCGCTGCACCCGCCGGGACGATGCCTGGCACGAGTCCCCCCTCCCCGCCTTCCCCTGACCTCCCCACCCCCTTCACCGAATCGGAACAAAAAAAAGCCCTCCGGCGGTGTCGCCGAAGGGCTGGAAGGTTTTTAGTGAGATGCCGGCAGGGGGCGGCCGGCATCTCCGGTAAGGTGCGTTGCCCCGCCGGGGAGGCGGGGCGTCACAGAGGAGAACGGATAAGACCAGTGGAGATGCCGGCAGGGGGCGGCCGGCATCCCCGGTGAGGTGCGTTGCCCCGCCGGGGAGGCGGGGCGTCACAGAGGAGAACGGATAAGACCAGTGGGAATGCCGGCAGGGGGCGGCCGGCATCCCCGGTGAGGTGCGTTGCCCCGCCGGGGAGGCGGGGCGTCACAGAGGAGAACGGATAAGACCAGTGGGAATGCCGACAGGGGGCGGCCGACATCCCCGGTGAGGTGCGTTGCTCCGCCGGGGAGGCGGAGCGTCACAGAGGAGAACGGATAAGACCAGTGGAGATGTCGGCAGGGGGCGGCCGACATCCCCGGTGAGGTGCGTTGCCCCGCCGGGGAGGCGGGGCGTCACAGAGGAGAACGGATAAGACCAGTGGAGATGCCGGCAGGGGGCGGCCGGCATCCCCGGTGAGGTGCGTTGCTCCGCCGGGGAGGCGGAGCATCACAGAGGAGAACGGATAAACCGTCCAAGCCGGAACCGGGCTCCGGCCTTCCGCGCGGCACCCATCCCCGCCAATCGGCAGGGGAACACGCGGAGATACATGTGAATGAATTCGGGAGATGCCGGCAGGGGGCGGCCGGCATCTCGGGGTGAGGTGCGTGCCCTGACTGGCGTCAGGGCGGGTAGAGGACTTGCGTCCTCTGTCTTGGGGGCAAAACTCTTTCTCTCACCTAAAGAGGCGAAAACGCAACACCAGAAGAAGCGCCGCACCCGCCACCAGCACGCCTGCTATCAGGCCGCCGCGCATCCCGCGGGAGGGTGTCCCGCGGCCCGTGGCCGGTGTCCCGGCTTCTCCGGAGAATGTATGTGTGACCGTGTCTCCGTTAGCACGTCGTTCAATTGTCAAAGAGCGCGGCGCGTCTTCCACGCGCCCCATATCCAAGTCTTCCCGCGCCGCAGTGTCTCCCGCGGCAACCGTCGGACCGGTTTCGGGAACGCCTTCGCCCGCGAGGCGGCTTTCGCCCGCCTGCTCTCTTAGAGCGGCAACGGCGTCCCGCATTTCTGCGCCTGATGTGGGAACGGGTCCGGCGTCCGGGCCGTCGGCGGCCTTCTCGGGGACCTCCCGCCCTTCTGAGGGCGCAACCGGCACTGCCGCCACGCCTTCCCCGGCCAGGGTGGTCAGCCGCCCCGGTTGGACTCCGTTGGACGGTTTGTCTTCCGGGTCGGCGGGAACGGGCGGCTCCTCGGGCGTTTCACCCTCCGGAGTGTCCTCCCCTTCTTCGGTGTCTTCCCGTTCTGGCAGGGACACTGCAACCGCCCCCCCCTCAGAGGGGAGCGCCTTGCCGTCCCACGAGGCCAGTGTGGGCTGCTGCACCGCGACCGTGGTCACCCCCCCGTCCTGTCCTCCAATTCGCCGCAACAGCACCACGGCAACCAGACCATCTTCCAACGCTGTCTGGTTGAGGCCGAGGACCACCACAATGAACCTGCCCGGCTCTGCGGCGTTGGCGGTGACCACCTTGCCCGCCTGCAGGGCGGCCGGTCCCGGTTCTGCGGCGACCGGCTCAAACACGGCCGGATCGAAGACAAGATGGAAATCCAAGGCCGCCACCTGGTTCTCACTTCCGGAAAGAAGAAGGGGTACCTGACATTCCCACTCTTCAACTGTAACCGCACCCGGCTGGACACTGCCTGCCCACCCTCCGGATGCCACAGCGATAATCAGGACAAACCCGAAAACCACTGACTCACCCACACCTCGGCTGCCCCGCTGTTTCGGGGCCACGTCCCTAGTGTATCGCATATGCCTTGGGAACGCAATGGATTGAGGCCGGGTTAACCGATGGACTAGAGACGCCATAAGTCTTTTCTCTACAAGTGGATGCATGGATGCAGAGGCGAAAAACGACCCATTGTCTCCGGGCGGGCATGACACCTTCTACGGATGCCCGTGCGCCTTATTTGTAATCTGGATTACACAAATGAATCCCGGCACGAAGGCCGGCTAGTGCCCTTCATCGGCGGAAGAATCCCCCCCTTTTCTGGAAATCATCGCCTCGTTGGTTTCGGATTTCGCGTCCCCAGCGGGCGCGCCGCGCCGTCCCCCGGAGAGAAACGTGGGCATCCGCCGAAACACCTCCGCGTTGCCGCCGAGATAGTAGCGGAGAAGCAGGAAGGCCAGATAGAGCCAGAGAATGCCCTTGGACGCCAGTGTGCCCATAATTAACCAGCGGAGCACGGGCGAGGCGATCAGCACCAGATCCCGCTGCTCCTCCAGGGGGAAGGGCATGAATGCGATGAGCCCGAGCAGCCCCGCCTGCACCCCCTTGTCCCCCGCCTCCGGCCCGGAGTCCCCCCCCTCCCTGCATCGGAAGGCCACGAAGACTCCCAAGAAGGCGGACAGGGCGAGGGTGACCAGCCAGGCATTGTTGATGAGGGCATTGATGGTGGAGACCCGGCCCGCCTCCCGCAGAAGGTCGAAGGCCGCGTCCGGCGCAAGGCCGGCGGCGAACAGGGGGATCCACGCGGCCAGCGCGGGCGCGCGCCACCAGTCGGGCGATTGCGGGTGTGTGTCCAATGCAGGCGGACTCCTTGGCCCCCGGGCGGGCCCCGTCATTGGAACAGACCGGCGGCGCGCAAGTCAAACGGGTTCGCCGCGCGCGGGGCCGTTCGGGTAAAATGCGCGCCATGGCCCCCCGTGACGACAAACCGCTTTCCGTGACCGAACTGACCCGCAGGATCAAGCTGCTCCTGGAGCGGGAGGTCGGGGCGGTGTGGGTGGCGGGGGAAATCTCCAACTGGCGGGTGGCCGCGTCGGGCCACGCCTATTTCACCCTCAAGGACGCGCAGGCGCAGATAGACGCCGTGATGTGGAAGGGGACGCTGTCGCGGGCGCGGTTCGAGCCGGAGAACGGGCTGGAAGTGCTGGCGCAGGGCCAGGTCACGGTGTACGAGCGGCAGGGCCGCCACCAGCTGGTGGTGTCCGACATGCAGCCGCGGGGACTGGGGGCGCTCCAGCTCCAGTTTGAGCGCCTGAAAGCGAGACTGCAGGCCGAGGGCATTTTCGACCCCGCCCTCAAGAAGCCCCTGCCCCTCCTGCCGCGCACCATCGGCATTGTGACATCGCCCACGGGCGCGGCGATCCGCGACATGCTCAACGTGATCGGGCGCCGTTTCGCCAGCGTGCGCATCGTGCTGGCCCCCGCGCGGGTGCAGGGGGACGGCGCGGCGGCGGAGATCGCCGAGGGCATCCGGCGGCTGGACGCCTTCGGCGTGGACGTGATGATCGTGGGCCGCGGCGGCGGCTCGCTGGAGGATCTGTGGCCGTTCAACGAGGAGGCGGTGGTGCGGGCGGTGCACGGGGCGCGCACGCCGGTCATCTCCGCCGTGGGCCATGAGACGGATTTCACCCTGTGCGACTTCGCGGCGGACCTGCGCGCGCCGACGCCCTCCGCGGCGGCCGAGCTGGTGGTGCGGGAGCAGGCGGCGCTGCTGGAGCGGGTGACCGGGGCGCGCCAGCGCGCCCTGCGCGCCGTCCGGCGGGGGGCGGACGGGGCACGGATGCGGCTGGACCGCGCGGCGCGCCATTATCTTCTCCAGCGGCCCGATGAGCTGCTGCGCCAGGCGCGGCAGGAGGCCGACAGCCTCCGGGAACGGCTCGAGGGGGCAATGGCGGGGCGGGTGGCGCTGCTCGCGCAGCGCCGCGAACGGGCGGCCCACGGCCTCGCGCTGCAGTCGCCGGCGCAGCGGCTGGCCCGGATGCGGGAACGCGGAACGGCCGCGGCGGCCCTGCTTTTCCGAAGAGGCGAGGCGCTGACAGCCGCGCCCCGCCGGGATCTGGGCGCGGCGGCGGGCCGCCTGAACGCGCTGAGCCCGCTGGGCATTCTGGAGCGGGGCTACGCCCTCGCCTGGCGGCTGCCGGAACGCGAACTCGTGCGCGAGGCCGCGGCGCTTTCCGTTTCGGACCGTTTGGAGCTGCGTTTTGGAACGGGCACCGCGGAGGTGTCGGTGGAAGAAGTCCGCCCCGCCCCGAAAGGAACGGAACACTCCGGGCCCTCCGGCCCGGGGCAAGACTAAAGGAGACTGGTGTCATGGCGAAGGGAAAGCGTGCGGAAGACTCGTTTGAAAAGGACCTGGAGCGGCTTGAGTCCATCGTGGCCGCGCTGGAGGAGGGGGGTGTGCCCCTGGAGGAGTCGCTCCGGCAGTTCGAGGAGGGGGTCCGGCTCGCGCGGAAGTGCGATGAGGTGCTGAAGTCCGCCGAAAAACGGATTGAACTCCTCCTTAAGAACCGCGAGGGGGAACTGGAGACCGTCCCCTTCGCCGGGGACGACGCGCCCCCGCCCGCGGACACCGCGTCCGGGGAGGATGACGCCCCCTGGGATGAAGAAGGGGGGGACGGCGACGACGAGGAGAAGGAGCTCCTGTTTTGAGTGCGGCGGAGGATTTTCTGCGGGCGAAGTCGCTGCGGACCGATGAGGCGCTGCGGGGGGTGGTCGCCGGATGGCGGGGCGCGCCGCCGCGCCTGGTGGAGGCCGTGAGCCACAGTCTCTTCGCCGGCGGGAAACGACTGCGCCCGGCGCTGGCCCTGGGCGCGTGCGAGCTGGTGTGCGGCGCGGACGTCCCCGCCCTGCCCGCCGCGTGCGCCCTGGAGATGATCCACACCTACAGCCTGATCCACGACGACCTGCCCGCCATGGACGACGACGACCTGCGGCGCGGGCGGCCCACCTGCCACAAGGTGTACGGGGAGGCCACGGCCATCCTCGCGGGGGACGCCCTGCTGACCATGGCCTTTGACACGGCCTCGGAAACGGAAAGCGTGGAGGTGGTCCGGGAACTGGCCCGGGCCGCCGGCATCTGCGGCATGGCGGGGGGCCAGCAGCTGGACATGGACGCCGAGGGGGAGGCCCTGACGCTGGACGAGCTGCGCCGGGTCCACGCGCTGAAAACGGGCGCGCTGATCCGGGCCGCCGCGCGCTGCGGGGCGCTCTGCGGGGGGGCGGACGCGGCGGGGACGGCGGCGCTGGCGGAGTATGGGGCGCGGCTGGGGCTCGCGTTTCAGATCACGGACGACATCCTGGACGTGACGGGGGACGCGGCGGCGCTGGGGAAGCGCACCGGGGCGGACGCGGCGCACACGAAGGCCACCTACCCGGCGCTGGCGGGACTGGAGGCCTCACGGCGTCTGGCGGAGGAGGCCGTGGCGGGGGCCGTGGCGGCGCTGGACGGGTTCGGGCCGGGGGCCGCCGCCCTGCGGGAGCTCGCCCTGTTCGTGCTGGGGCGCGACCGCTGAGCGCGCCGGACGCGCGTCAGCCGAACACCTGGCGCATGCGGTCGCAGTAGTACCGCACGTTGTCGTATTCCGCGTCGGGGGCGATGCGGTGGTCCGGACAGGGGATGTAGCCGCCCAGGTCCACCAGGGGGCGCAGGCGTTCGATCTCGGCGTCCACGGCGGCGCGGTCGTGGCTGAAGACCACCTTGTTCATGCCGCCTACCCCGCGCAGTTCGCTTCCGTACTGTTTGCGCCACGGGGCGATGCTGGCGTTCCAGGTACCCACCTCGACGGGGAACATGGTGTTGACCCCGTTGTTGATCCACGTCGGCACGAGGGCGTCTATGCACCCGTCGCAGTCGAGGGAGATGACGGAGACGCCGTGGTCCCGCAGCAGCCCCGTGACCCGCCGGTAGTGCGGCCCGACCAGGTCCTCGAACAGGGACGGAATGATGAGGGGGCCGTTCTTGAAGCAGATGTCCTCCCAGAAATGCCCGAAGTCGAAGAGCGCCCCCTGCTCCAGCGCAAACCTGGTGTTCTGGTAGGACAGCTCGGCGATGGTGTCTATGATCTCCACGAAGAGGTCCATGTCCTCGGCGAAAAGGGTGCTCTGCGCGCCGATGATGTCGCGCACGTATCCGTAGAGGCTGCCGCAGAAAAGGCCGTAGGCGTATTCACGCCCGGGCCGGCGCAGCCAGTCGAGCCCGCCCGCGTCGAAGCGGACACGCTCCCCCGCGTCCGTGGTGACCCAGGACTTCAGCACGCGGTCCGGGTGCCACTGGAACCGGTGGCGGTAGTGTTCCTCCCAGTCGGCGCGGGTCTTCAGGGTGTGGTCGAATTCCATCGGGATGGAGCGGGTTCCCGGCTTCTCCAGGATGACCACCCCCTGCGGATTGAGGGCTTTGCGCGACCCGTCCGGGAACTCCTCCAGAATGCGCGGCTCGAATTCCGGCATCAGGTTGGCATTGGGGGAAAAGTGGGAGGCCCAGTTGAAGTCGAACCCTAGAATGCCGCAGAGCCGCCGGTCCGCGGCGTTCCCGTCGGCATGGCCCTCCGCGTCCGCCGCGGTGAGGCGGCCCTCGTCCACCCATTTCTGGAGGGTTTCCCCCCAGAAGCCGAAATGGACGACGGGCATACGGTCATGGGGCTGATAATTCAGCACCGCCAGGGCGCGCTCTCGGTGGTTCATGGGGGGCAACTCCGGATTCAGGGACATCCCTTGAAACGCAGGCCCCTCCGGCGGTCACCGAAGGGGCCTGGCTTGTCATGCGATGTTGGGACGGGGCTCACTTGCCGGCGGAGGCGCGCTGCCCTTCCCTGACCAGCTTTCGGACAGCCGTCAGGTACTGCTCCAGGGGCACTGCGGTGGGCACCAGACCGGCGTCGGGCGCCGCGTCCGCGTCGGCGGCCTTCGCCGGGGCAGAGATGTCCAGCGCGGCTTTCAGGAACGGGTCCGTCACCTGGACAACCTTCGCGTCCGCCGACTTCTTCTCGGATTTCTCTTCCGCCGCCTCTTCCTCTTCCTCCTCCGCCGGCGCCGGCGCGGGGGTGATCACCTGCTTTCCCCGGTCGCCGCCGTAAAGGACCAGGCCCCGGTCGCGGCGGACCATGTAGAAGACGGCCTCCTCACCGGCGGTGAACTTGGGGATCCCGCTGGCGGACATGACGAACCCGTCCATCTGGCCGCCAATGACGGAGAAGGAGACCTGGGAACCCACATTGATGTCGCCCTTCTCCACCCGGCTCACCTCCACGACAACATCGGTGAAGATGCGCGTGCTGGGCGGGGCGCTGGTGGGGGGGTACCAGCGGGCCTGGGTGGAGAGAACCTTGCCGACGAAGATGTCCGAGACGTTCGCCGTGAAGTCGGCGGCGGAGATGGGAAGCATCTGCGCCCCCGCGCCGAAACCGAACAGGAGCACGGCACCCGCAAGCGCCAGCGCGGCCGCTTTCCGGGCCTTCAGCAGACGGACGCGGGACCACGCAGCCCCCGCAAGAGCCAGCCCCGCCAGGAGCATCCAGTGCGCCATAACCCACTCCGTTGCCGCCGCGGTCCGGCGGAAGGCCTCCAGTGCCGACGGGTTGCGGACGAGCATCCGCGCCACGGCCGGCGCCGCCGTGTAATACAGGTCCACGAGCGCGGTGCCCGCGGCCGACTTCATCAGGAACCCGTCGCGGAAGGCGCGCAGGCGCTTGGAGGACAGCACGGTGGTCACGTCAATGTTGCCCGTGTCAATGCCGCCGGTGCCGCCGATGCCGTCCAGAACGTTCATGGGGCAGACATCGTTCGGATCGCCGAACATGGGCCGGTTGAGCGGCAGCATGGAGGGAAGCGTCTTCCCGGATATCTGGCTCACCACCTTGTTCTTCCTGAAGTCCCACACGAGGGGCGTGCCCGCGGCGTTGTTCTCAATGCCGTAGATGTTGCCGTCCTCGTTGAAGACCTCCGAGGGGTAGTTGCTGGCGAACTCCGTCTCAGCGCGGACGTTGGTCGTGAAACTGACGGGAAGACTTCCCTGAAGGGTGTCACAGGAGCCGGCGGTCATGCCCGCGGGGGCCTGCCGCTCGACCCCGCCACCGGTCAGGGGATTCATGGTCATCACATAGGTCGGCTCGAACATGGCGCCGGCGCCGGAGGGGATCTCCAGCTGCTTCCACATGCCCGGCAGGTAAAACTTCCCGACGAGGTTGGTGTTGGTGTAGAGCGTGTAGAGGCCGCTCATGGTGCTGAACAGCGGAATCCGCTGCCCGTTGCCGCCGTTGCTGACATCGGCCCAGGCCACGATGTGCGCCCCGGAAACGGGGGAGGACGGGATGCCCGTGCCCCGGCGCGTGTGGGTCCGCGCCTCCTGCGACACCAGGAAGAAGTTCTCCTGTCCATCCTCCCGCGGGTAGAGCCAGGAAACGCCGGAGATGTCGTCCGGGGCGAGGTCCTTGGATCCGAAGGTCTGCGTGCCCGACAGATCCTCGGTCAGGAAAAGCATGGAGAACATGCTGGGCGTCGCGCCGACCATGCGGGCAACGCCGTCGGGACCGGTGAACTGAAGCACGGGCGACTCAGTGGGGATTCCCAGGGCGTCCGCATCAACGGGGCCCACGTTGTTAAGGGGGGTCAGACCCAGGCCGAGCATGAGGCCGGAGGCGGTGACGATGGAGGCGGTCAGATCAAGGGCGCCAATGCTGGACAGCGCGCTCGCCGACCGGTGCACGGACGCGTTCACGATGATGTCCGAGTCCAGGATGTTCCCGGCGGGCACAGTGACAACGGACCCGCCGCTGGTGATGGGCACGTCGGTGATGGCGTAGAGCGTGAGCACCAGTCCGGCCAGGGCCTCCACCTCCGGGAGGATAAAACCGACATCGTCCGGCTCAATGTTGCTGGACCCGTCGGGAACGCTGGTCACCTGCATGAACACCGTGGGCAGATAGTCGGGGGTGGTGTATCCGGGGACGATCGGGTCCTCAATGGGGCCGACGAAACGGAAGGAGGCATAGCTGCTGGGCACGTCGGCCCACACCTGGAACCCCGCCTTCATCCGTTCGACCTCGTCGGCGGTGAAGCCCCGGGGGCCTCCCTCGTAGCGGATCTCCAGGCCCTCGCCCGGCTCGATCACGCCGTTGTTGTTCGTGTCGAAGTCCTGGGCGGGCCACACGGCATACCGGACCTGCCCGAACTGGTTAAACCCGCCGACCGGAAAGAAGGCCGCCGCGTTTGGCGCGACCGCCAGCGCGGCCAGCGCGCAACACCCCGCCAGGAGGGCTATCTGTCTGCCTTTGCTCACCGTACCTGTTCCTTTCCATTTTCCGGGCGGCGCGCCGCGCCGGAAGCCACAACCTCTCGCAAGACGTCCCCGGCGCGTCACCCGCGGCCCGCGGCCCGGCGCCGCCGGCCCGCCAGTGCGAGCAGACCGGCCGCGGCCAGCATCACCGCCGCATCGGCCCAGGACGTCCCCGAAGCCGTTCCGGGGGCGCATCCGATATAGCCGAGGAACTTGTTTCTGTTGTCGTCGTTGACGTACTCAAAGCCGTCCACAAGGATGTCCTCCTTGTTCTTGGCGGCGTTGCCCACCTTGACATCCATTTTTCCGGTCTGGGCCATGCCGCCGACGGGGAACCCGACCACGAGGCGGGTGCCGTCGGGCGATCCGCCGATGACGGGCATGAGCGTCTTCCCGAAGTAGACCTGCGCCGACTGCACATCGCCAAGGTCCTCGCCGTACAGGGTGACGGGGAACTTCTTGCGCGAGGCGCGCTTCGGGTCAACGCGCAGCACCTTCGGGCTGCGCTCGGGCGTTCCGGGCGACAGCGAGAAGAGGTCCGAACGGCTGACCTCCTGCCCAGTGGCCGTGTTCCGGACGAGGAGCACGATGGGCTCCACGGGCGGATCGTCGGACCGCGAGCTGACGGACAGGCTGATGGTGGTGTTCGTGGCGCCGGTCACGACGACGTCGTAGCCGCTCATGACCACCACGGGCCGCGTGCCGAAGTTCTGGCCGTAGATCACGAAGCGGAACGGCTCGCCGGGCAGCGTCTGCGAGGGCAGCTCGGCCTGCGACACCGAGTCAATGGCGATGGTGGTCGGGCCCACCACGCGCGCCCGCGCCTCGAGCACGCCGGAAAGCTGCTTCTTCATCGTGTGGGACCGGATCCAGTTGAAGCCGCTGCTGTCCGGGCGGACCCCCGCCTTGGCGCCGTCCATCCAGTAATAGGCGGGCGGCGTGCGGAAGAAGGTCACGAACCCGAGGCCGCGCTGCGCCCACTGGAACTCGCGGAACTTGCGGAAGTCGTTGCGGTCCTCGCCGGGGAGGTTGGCCCACGTGTCGGGATCGGGCTCTGTCGGGGTGTTCGGACCCCACGAGACGATGCCGGCGCGGAAGCTGTCGCCCTCCTGCATGCCCTGGGCCGCGCGGACCACGACGAAGAAATCAGGGCCGTAGTCCAGGTCGTTGATGGAGACGCCGAAGGTCGGCTGAATCCACTGGCGGTTCCGCGACTGCTGCTCGCGCGGCAGCGGCTGGTCATCCGTGCCCGGGGTCGAGAAGACGAACCGGACCTGGATGTCGTCGGCGGTCTGCCCGGTGAAACGCGGCGGCCCGTCGAGCTGGATCGGGATGTCAATGCCGGGGTCGAAGTACCCGTTGCGGTTCTCGGGATGGTTGTCGTTGTCCCGGTAGAGGGCCACGCCGCTGATCCGCTGGTCCCTGCTCAGGGGAAGCAGGTCGGTCAGCGGGTTGAAGATGGCGTTGGCGCCGTTCTGGTACAGCTCGACGGTCAGCTCCTCGAGGAACGACGGATCGCGCACGACGCGCCAGGCGCCGTTGCGCGGCGTCCCCGCGCGCAGCGTCAGCTCGTTCGCGGAGTTTCCGAGAATCTCGTAGGTCTCGTACCCCGAGTCCACCAGCCAGTCGCCGGCAAGGGCGCCCGGCACCCACGCCGCCGAGGGCACGCGGTACCCGGACACGAGACCGATGCCGCCGTTGCCCGCAGCAAGGATGTCGCCAGGGCGGTTCGTGGCCAGGTCGAGCCCGAGCACGGGAACGGCCTCGCCGCCGATGTTCAGCTTGGCGTTGCGGTTGGTAAGGTCCACCATGCGGACCGGGACGTTGACTTCCAGCATGTCATGCCCGTAGAAGTCCTGGACCGGGTCCTCGTCGGGGCTCGACTTGACGAAGGCCGTGCCGCTGGTGTTGACCGAGGGGAAGAACTGGATGCCGCCGCGGCGCTGGTTGTCGGGCCGCGTGGGCAGGTTGGCGGGGATGACGGCGCGAATCTTCGAGAAGCGCGCCACGCTGTCCGAGGTGCTGATCGAGATGAACAGGTCGTCGCCGGGCTGGAGCACCTCGGGATCGAGGGCCTTCGCGCCGGGGGCCGCCTGCTGCACCCCGTTCACCTGGAGCGCGGTGGAGACGGGGCCCGCCCCCGCCGCCTTGTTGTCGTTGGGAATCTCGAAGTCGAACTCGTACCCGTCCAGGCGCGGCACCGTCCAGTTGCTCCTGGGATACAGCGTGAGCACCCAGGCCCGGTCGGCGTCGTCCACGATGCCGTTGCCGTCCATGTCGTCCGCACGGCCGTCCCCGTCGAGGTCCACCAGTTCGGGCTGGGACGCCCACTTGACGTTGGTCACGGGGACAATCCTGTCAAGCAGGGGAAGCGCGGCGCCGCTGCCGGCGTAGTTGTTCAAGTCCTGCGTGTTGAGGAAGATGCCGTTCTGGTCGGCGTCCTCCCACAACAGCACGCCGGAATCCAAGCTCTGGTTGTCGTTGGTGTCCGGGTCAAGCGTCCGGAGCATCGCCGGGGTAAAGTCCGGTCCCCAGAAGGCAACCGTGATCTGGCTGACGGCCACCGGCTCGCCGGTCGAGGTGACAATCGGGTCGGAGGATGCGACCAGGTTCATACCCAGCATGGGCATATGCGCGCTGTTGCCGTCCACTTTCTGGGCGAGCAGACGCGCGCCCGCGTTGGCGGACCGCCACTGGCTGGCCCGCGGATACTCGCCGGGGAGCAGCTCGGCGCTCCAGGTGCTGTAGCGGGGCAGCGCGGGCTGCTGCGGCGGCACGGGGTATGCCGAGGAACGCGGCCCGACAGGCGGCGCGTCACCAAGGGTGGACAGCGGACTGAAGAACGGCACCGTCTCGTAGGCGAACTGCCCCCAGCGTCCGGTGTCATCGTAGAGGAAGTTGACCTGGAAGAGGCCGAAGTCCACCACGCGCGCGCCAAAGAGACGCCAGTCGCGCACGTCCACCGTGTGGCCGTTCTCGAACTTGATCTGCTCCAGACCGAAGGGGTCGAGCCACTGGTCGAAGCCGCTGAGCATGCCCACACCGATGTCCGTGTAGCCGCCCAGGGTCACGTTGTCCAGGTCCACGTTGCCCGGGTTGTACACGTCCACGCTCGGGATGTAGAAGAGGTCCGTCTGGTTGCGGTAGGGCGAGTCGGACTCGTAGGTGATGACCAGGTCATGCACGTCCACGCCCACGCGGATAGGCTTGGCCGTTGCCTGGTTGAAGGTGCGCTGCGGCCACCAGGGCTCATATTCGCCCCAGCGCGGGTCATTCTGCCACGGGTAGAGCGCCGTCGCGCCGAGCTTGACCCCCTGCGCGGGGATCATGCTGTCCACAAACACACCGCCCTCCCAGTTGCCGGACTCGGGGTTGAAGCGCCGCGGCTCGATGAAGGCCCGGAAATCCGCGCCGTAGGTGATGCCCTGGCCGTCCCCCGGGGCGAGGGAAATGTCGCGGAAGCCGCTGTCGGTACGCACCACCACAAAGTAGTCCGGGGACGCCTCGGCGCCGAAATTGCCCATGGGGCCTTCGGCGTAGTTGTCCGGGGTCTTCTCGAGAAATCCCTCTGTAAATCCCTTGTCATAGGCGCCGTAGTTGCCGAGCTTGCGGGTGCCGCCCCACAGGCGCAGGGAAATCTTCCACCACGGGTCTCCGCCTCCCGGCGGCAGCGGGATGTACTCCCAAGTCGGCATGAGCTCCACGCTGGAGGAGGCGTTCGCGAGCATCGGGTAATCGCCGGCGAACGTGAGCCCGCCGATGGCATTCGGCGTGGGCGCGTCAAAGACACCGTTGTTGTTGGTGTCGTGCCACACCCAGGTGCCGTTGTAGGTCAGCTCGCGGCCGAACACCTCCTCGTTGTAGAGCGGAAGCCCCCAAAGCTGTTCGGTGATGTCCTCCAGACCCGTCCGCGGGTCGAAGCCGCCGTTGCCGGGCGCACCGTAGGGGTCGCCGCCGATGTCGGTCAGGATGACGTTGACCTCGCGGAGCTGCGCCGCGTTTTTCTCGGAAATGTCGCGTGTAATCTCCGTGTCGGCGAAATGCACCGAGTTGGTGGAGTGAGCGTTGATCCCGAGGACGGACGACCAGGAGTCCACGCCCAGGAGCTTGCGCATCTGGAGAAACTCGCCCGCCACCACGTCAAGAAGCTGGTCCGGCTTGTTCCAACGCGGACGGGAATACTCCGCCATGGGGGTGTACAGGAAATTCGGGTGACTCCAGGCGTCATGGAAAATGGGGGCCTGCCGCCCGGAGGGGGAACCCACATAGTCGTAGACCGTGAAGGAAGAGCTGTAAAACTGCTTGTCCTCCAGAATCTCGCCATCCCAGAAGTTCGGGGAGTAACTGTCGGTGGGCAGCCCCTCCTCGTCCACCGGGTAGGTTCCCGTGCGCGGGTCAACCATCACCGCGTCCAGCACCTCGACGCCCATGGTGAGCTGGCTGCGCCAGGTGGCGGAGGAGCGCACGGCCACGATGTACGAGTTGCCGTCCGGCCGGAAGTCCTCGTTTACCTCGCCTGCAGGCACGTCAAACTGCGGACGCGCCGCCGTTCCGTTGCCGATAAAGTCGAGCTCGTAGACGATGCCGGAGTACTGCTGGAGCCCGGTGATTTCGCCCACGGGGGCGCCCAGATTGTCCCAGGTGAACATCAGCTCGTCGTATTGGGAGTCAAGGATGCCGTTGAGCGGACCAAGCACCTCCTCGGCCTCCTCACCGGCCTTGTTCTCGATGAACAGGCCGAACTCGAGCAGGTCCGTGAAATAGGGCGCGCCCATGTTGAGGTAATTCAGGTCGTCGTTGTTCCGGCTGTCCGGGCGAACCCAGTACGTCAGGGACTTCAGCTTGCGCGGCGCGAAGTTGTCGTTCTCCTCCTCGCTTTCCCCGTAGCTCATGGTGAACCGGAAGAGGGGCACCCAGTCGGAGAGGGGCAGCACGGACTCCCGGTCCGCGACCAGGGTGGAGAAGGAGATGTCGGCCGTCGGCTCGTCCGTCTGGCCCTCACCCTCGCCCTCGCCCTCCCCCTCGCCTTCCCCTTCACCCTCGCCCTCAGTGCCGCACCCGATGCACTCGAGCACCTCGATGTAGTTCTCCCGGGTGAACTGGCGGGTGACCAGCGCGCCGCCGTTGCAGTTGTCACGGTAAGTCACCGTCAGAACCACGTCGTAGATGCCGGGCGCGGTGTAGCGGTGCACGGGGTTGCGCTCGGTGGACGACTGGCCGTCGCCGAAGTTCCAGTACCAGCCCACGGGCGCGAAACAGCTGTCGCCCACGGAGAGGTCCGTGAAGGTCACCGCCAGGGCGGGCACGGGGTTCGCGGGCGTGATGTTGCCGCGCGTCGGCGTCGCCGAGAAGTCCACATACGGCGTGGCCAGTATCTCGATGTACTCGGTCTTGGTGACCGTGGTCGTCACGCCGTACTGGTTGGTCACCGCGACCGACACGGTGTAGAAGCCCGTCGCGGTGTAGATGTGGACGGGGTTGATCTCGTTCGAGGCCTGCCCGTCGCCGAAGCTCCACGCCACGCTGGCGGCCTGGTTTGCCCCGATCAGCGTGAAGGCCACGCTGCCGTTGACGATCTGCCGGCGCGGGGTGCCGGTGAAGTCCAGGGTTGCCGGCGTGGTCGCCGTGACCGTCTGGGTGAGGTTGGCCACCGGGGTGTTGGTGCGGATCCAGTTGCGCAGGGCGGCGAAGTCGGGGCCGTCCTGGCTGCGGTCCACATCGGTCCGCGGAATCACGCTCATCTTGTCCTTGTCGAAGCCCCAGTAGCGCACGGGCCGCGGCCGCTGGAAGAGGGTGATGTACCCGACGGCGCGGCTTCCCCAGGGGAACTCGGAGAAGAGGTCAAACTCATCGGCGTTCTGCCCGGGAAGGGGCGGCGAGGCCAGGCTGACCGTGAAGTTGTCCGGGTCGGGCTCGGTGGGGGTGTTCGGGCCCCAGGACACGATGGCGGCCTGGAACTGGTCGCCCTGGTTCATGGCCGTGGCGGCGCGCACCACGACGAAGAAGTCGGGGCCGAAGTCCGCGTCTGTGGGCGCGGCGCCGGGGGTCATGGGCACCCACTGGCGGTTGCGCGGCTGCGAGACGTAGGGGGTCGCGTCGCGGCCGATGAAGCTGTCCGTGCCGGGGGAGGCGAAGGTCATCTTGACCTGGTACTCGGGCTCGCCGCCGACCGCGCCGATCAGCACGGGCGGGTTGTCGAGGCGGACCGGAAGGTCAATGTACTCCGTGACATTCCCCTGGGCGTCGCGGACCGGCGGGTCATACACGCCGTTGCGGTTGCCGGGGTGGAAGTCGTTGTCGCGGTAAACCGAAACGCCGCTGAAGAGCCCGTTGATCGGGTCCTCATGGTCCAGGGGCACGAGGTCGCTCACCAGGTTGAAGGCGCCGGTGCGCGCGACGTCGTAGAACTCGACCACAAGCTGCTCGAGGAAGCTCGGGTCCTTGACAACGTACCAGGCCCCGTCGGTGCGCGGGGCGCCGGCGCGCAGCGTGAGGGTGCGCCCGCCGACCGCGGTGATCTCATAGGCCTCGACGCGCGGGTGGCTCCCCTGCGAAAGGCCGATAAGGTACAGCCCGACCGCGTTGGCGGTCCAGGCCCCGGAGGCGTAATAGGACGCGTTGGCGCCGGTGATGTCGGCCTCCGTCGGGATGAAGCTGGAGGCGGTGGTCTGCGCGCCCGTACCCTGGCCGCGCGCCACGATGTTCTCCGGCCGGTTCACCGAGCAGTCCAGGCCGAGCACGGCCGACTCCGCGCCGCCGGGCTGGATGGAGCCCGTGGACGTGTCAAAGACCAGCGTGCGCACGTTGACGGGCAGCATGTCGTGCCCGTAATAGTCCTGCAGCGGGCTTTCCTCGATGTTGTGCTTGGTCATGGTGTCCACCACGTCGTAGGCGCGCGGCATCATCTGCAGCCCCGCGAGCTTGCGGGCGTCGGGCGTGCGCGTGGGCAGGTTGGCCGGCACCACGGCGCGGAACTCCATGAAGGCCTTGGCCTGCTGGCTGGTCCGCACGACCACGAACAGGTCGGCGCCCGGGCTGCCCGCGGCGATATTGAGGGCCTTCTCGTCGGCGGCCTTCAACGCCAAGTCCACGAAGGAGGGGGCGTCAAGCCAGTAGTCCGGCCAGTCCGCAGCATCCTTGGCGCGGTCCCCGGCGGACTTGTAGAGGCTCACTCCGGTCTCGGTGTCCTTGTAGGGGACATCCCACTTTGTGCGCGGGATCAGCGTGAGCACCCAGGCGCGGTCGGACAGGCCGTCCCACGCCGCAAGCTCCGCCGCGCTGAGCCGCGCGACGTCGGCGGGCACCAGCGGATCGCCGTCAAACACGACACCGTCGCCGCTGAGGTCGTCCGGCAGGTAGTCGTCGTCGAGGTCTATGACCTCCGGGGCCTGCGCCCACGACAGGCTGCCCTCCGCCAGCGGCACGATCCGGTCGGTGAACGACGGGGAGGTCACCCCGCTCGTGAGGAAGGGGCCGTCGAAGACACCGTTGTTGTTGCTGTCCTCGTAGAGCAGGACGCCGGAGGTGAAGAGGGCGCCGTCCACGTCCAGGCCGGAGAGCTGGCCGGGCGTGAAGTCGGGGCCCCAGAACGCGACCGTGGCGTTGCTGAGGCTGATGGGGCTGTAGGCGTTGACTGCGGGGTCGTCGGTGCCGGCCAGGTTGAACCCGAGCATGGCCGTGGGCAGGGTGTCCACGCCGATGTACTGCTTGAGCAGGCGGGCCGCCCACGCGTTGGAGGCGTTCAGCAGCCGCTCGGGCCGCCAGTCCTCCAGCCGCGGATACACGCTCCGGGGAAGGGTGTCCTCCACGATCATCCAGCGACCGCGTGAAACGGCGTTGCCGATGCCCACGCCGACACCGTAGGGGTAGTCCGGAACACTCAGATCGACGGGGGCCTGCGAGCGGTCAAGATAAGCGCCGTGGCCCTCGCGCAGGGTGAGCGAGTTTCCGCTGTTGCTGAGGATGTAGTACCGGCCGCCGTAGTTGTCCACCAGCCATTTTCCCGCGAGGTCCCCCGCGAGGGGGCCGAGGTGCGGGCCGTTCACGACGAACACATAGACGTCGTCGGCGTAGGTGGCCTCCGCCCCGCTGGCGCCGGTGAGGTTGTACGGCACGTTGGCCTGGGCGCCCTCGCTGGCCAGGTAACAGAGGCTGGTGTCGCCCCAATTAATGATCGTCTGGCCGCCCTGGTACCCGGCCCAGGTGGAGTAGCGCGGAAGCGTGGGCTGGGACGGCGGATCGGGCCAGAAGGTGGACCGCGGCTCGGCCAGCTCCTCATCCAGACCGTCCCCCTCCAGCTTGAAGGGCACCGTCTCAAAGGCGTAGTGGGTCATGAGCCACTCGCCCGCGCCCCGGAAGGAGTCGAAATAGTCGGGGAACATGAACGGGTTGTGCCGGTGGAAGAAACGCAGCTCGCCCATTCCGTAGAAATCGACGAGGTCCTTCGCCTGGAAAGCGTCCCAGATGTACCGGGGGGGGCCCGACGGATAGTATTCATAACCGGGGACGTCAATGTCGTCGGTGTTAAAGAACGCCGGATCGGTCCACAGGGAGATGGCGGTGCGGCCGTTCCATTCGGCATCCAAAAAAATTTGACGCGCTAACCCGGTGACCGGGTCAATATAACCGAAAAAGTCGAACGCGTCCAGGGACTGGCCCGCCATGGCGGGGGTCACCTTGGCCCAGCGGTTGTCCGTGGCGTAGGTCAGCACGAGATCGTGCACCTCGGCGCCGCAGCGCACCGCCTTGACCGTGTCCCGGTTGTGGCTGCGCTCGGTCCACCACCCGTACTCGCGCTTGATCACGTAGGAGCACGGGAAGTCGGAGGGATCGCAGACGAGGTCGTTCGCGGCGGCGTTCTGCCACAACACGCCAAACGTCTCGCCGACCGTGAGCTTCTCCCGGGCCTTGTCCGGCCACGGATTAATTGGCGTGCCGTTAATCGTGATGCCGGCCAGGTATTCGGCCATCACCTTGTACTGGATGTTGAAGAGAATGCCGCCGTCCCAGGAGCCCCCCTCGGTGCCCTTGGGGTTCCACCGGCGTGGCTGCACGAAACAGCGGGTGTCGGCGCCCAGTTTCATCCCGACGCCGTCGCCCTCCACGCCCGACACGTCGCGGAAACCGCTGTCGGCGCGCATCACCACGAAGTAATCCATTTTGGGCGGATAGTTCATGAGGAGGTTGTAGTTCGCAATGGCGTCCGGCGTCCCCTCCATGGCGCCCGTGGGCGTGTCGCCGGGGTTGCGCCGGCGGCCGCCGGAGAATCCGAGCCCGATGGTCCACCACGGGTCGCCGCCGCCCGGCGGGAAGGGCTCGTAGCCCCACTGCTGCATGCCGGGAAGTATGGGCTGGGTCTCGCCAAACGTGCCCGGAAGATACGGATACATGGGGTAGTCGGTGAACTGGATGCCGAGCGTGCCGCGGGGCGCCGGGGGGTCAAACTGGCCGTTGCCGTTGGTGTCGTGCCACAGCCAGAGGCCGTTGTACGCGAAGTCCTCGCCGGTGGCGTTCTCCGCGTCCACCCTGCCCACGGTCGTGAATTTTTCCAGCCTCTCGCTCGGGTCGCCGAGGCCGCCGTTGCCGGGGGGGCCGAAGGGGTCGCCGCCCACGTCCGTGATGGCCATGTGCAGCGACGTGGGCTGGGGGATTCCGCCGACGCCCGGCAGGCCGTGGGCGTCTATGCCCAGCAGGGGCACCCAGGACTCCACGGAGAAGAGCTGGCGCATGTCCACCGCCTCGCCGATGAGGGCCTGCAGGGAGGCCGTGGCCAGGTCCCAGCGCGGGCGCACAAACTGCTCCAGGGGGGTGTAGAGCGAAGGCTGGTCGTTCCAGCTGTTGTAGCGCATGGGAAGGACGCCGCCGCGCACGTCGAACACGCCGAAACTCGACGAGTACGCCTCCTCGGGCGCCAGGGTTTCCCCCTTGAAGAAGTCCGGGGAGAAGGTGTCCATCGGAACCCCTTCATCGTCCAGGGGCATCGTCTGCATCCGCACCTCGCCCGTGGTGAGGTCAACGTAATACGGCTGCATGCAAACGTTGGTCAACTCCATGCTGAGGGAGGTGCCGGTCTGCCAGGCGGACGACAGCCGCACGGCCACGACATAGTTGTTGCCCGTCGGCGAGGTCGTGATCCACTCGCCCTCGGGGCGGAAGGGGCCGGGCGCCGTGGACCCGAAAATTTCGCTGCCCGGATTGTTGACGGCCACCGGGAAGTCCGGGTCCGTGCTGTCGTAAATGAAGCTGAGGTTGTAGACGTTGTCGTTGATGTTGTACTTGAGCCCGTTGGGGGCGACGGTGTTTCCGCTAAAGGCCGGCATGTCGTACGGCCAGCCGTGGCTGTCCCATTCATACAGGGGTTCGGAATAGGCCACCACCTCGGGAATGTCCGGCAAACCCACCTGCACGTTGTCCCCGGAAGGCAGGCCGTCGCCGTCCAGGTTGAAGACCTGATGGACGGAGAAAATCAGATAGTCGCTCTCCTGGGGGGAGATGTTGTTGATGTAGCCGCGGTCTGTCATGGAGACCGGGTCTCTCTTCAGGCGGAAACTCAGGCGTGTCAGGGCGCGGGGCGCGGGCTCATTCTCGTTGCTCCACTTGAGGGTGAATCCGAAAAGGGGCACCCAGTCGTTCAGCGGAACCAGGCCGGCGGCGTCGGTGATGTACTCCTCCGCGGTGAAGTCCGCCGTGGCGACCTCCGCGACGGTGATGGCCTCCACGAGGTCCACGCGGCATATCTGGGTCGTGCTGTCGGGCATGATGATGACCGCCTCAACGATCACATCGTAGTCGCCGCCGTTGGCGATGCTCCCCGTCACGGTGGGCAGGTCGGCGACGGTGCCTGCGGGGGTCTGGTTCACGGCGTTGGCGTTGGGGTTGGGCTTGGGCTCGGTCCGGTCGGCAAACCAGGCGCGGTAGAGGTCCACGTCCTCCTTGACATACCAGTAGCGCGCGCGCTCAATGCGGACGGGGATGCGGCTGGGCAGTGAGAACGCCCGGGCGAGCAGCTGAAAACTGCCGCCGGGTGTCACGGGGTTCGGCGACACGCTCAGCTCAACGCTCACCTGGTAGGGCGGGAGGAGGCAGTCAATCTGGCCGGGCGCGAGGCTGGCCGAGACCAGGCCCGCCAGAGCCGCGTCGCTCCCCGCAAAGGCGACCCGCATGGGTTCCGCCCGCCGGGCGTCCTGGGATAGAACGCCCGGTGCGCGTGCCACCAGGAACCCCGCCAGTCCCACAAGCACAAGACCCCACAGGGCCACTCTGATTGTCGCGCGAAGTCGTGTGTTCACCACGCCACTCTCCCAGAAAGGCGTTCCCGCGCGCCGCCGCACCTGCGGTGCGCGCCGGGGGCCGCCAATGCTTCGTAACACCCTGCCGGCACCCGCCGCCGCCGAAAAACCCGGCTGCACGGCGGCGCGCACGCGCCCGGAACACAAATCCCGGACACGTCCGCTGGCATCCTTTCGTCTGCCGACCGACCTGTCATGGCACATTTTTCCCGTTGTCCACTCCGTTTTTATATCACAGCCGGGCCAAAGTGTCAATAGAGAAGTTGCCTGCAATTCCAAATGATGCTTGAATTTAGGTTGCCGAATGCCACGGAGCATATCGGCAGATTTCGCATTTCAGTGTAAAGTAATTCCTGTCCGCCGCGCAAAACTTCGCGCGCCCTCGCCGTAACCGCCTACGATGAGGGCACTTCCTCCAACCCCTCAAGGGCGTCCCGCAGGGCGTCCACCGCGTCCTGACTCACCCGAAACACCCCCGCCTTGCCCTCCAGGGTCGCAAACCGCTCCCGGGAATTTTCCGGCGAGACGCCGCCGATGCGCAGGGGACCGATGCGCTCGCCCGCCGCGGGCGGCGCCACGGGGGCCATGCGGACATAGAGGGTGAAGACGGGCTTGTCCAGCCCGTAGACGGACAGGTCGCGCGGCGCCTCCGGGGCCGCGAGCCCCGTGATGCGCAGGGGGCTGACCGCCGCGAGCAGGGCCTCGGCGTCCGACTGGTTCTTCAGTCGGAGGGTCTCGGGCCGCGTCACGACCCACTGGCCGTGGCGCCTCTCCAGAACCGCGCCCAGGTTCTCGAACTGGAACTCCAGCACCTCCGCATCCGGCCGGTTGAAGCGCAGCAGCTCCATGGAGCGGAATTTGTCCGCTGTCAGCAGCAGCGCGTCCACGGCCACGCCGCGCAGCGCGACCACGCCGCCGCTGTCCTGGGTGGCGTACCACAGAGACGCGTTGTCCGGGCTGGGCCAGAGGGAGAGCGACGCGGTTGCGCCGTCGTCGTGGGACAGGGTGATGGAGACCTGCGGGGCGACGCCGCCGGGCAGGGTCTCTGGGGCAACGTCGAGCGGCTCGCCCCGGCTCTCCTTGAGCACGGCGAGGAACCCGGACACGGCGAACTGGTTGACCTCCGGCAGGGCCGGCGCCGTGAGGCTCCAGGCCCCGTCCGCGCCGCGTTCGAGCACAAGCGTCTCCTCCCCCCGCCGGTACTCGACCTTTTTGAGCTCGCTCAGGCGGCGGGTGATCAGGCGCGTCTCGCGCCAGGCATCGGGCTTGCGCGGCAGGAGCATCATGATCTGTGCGTCCATCTGGAAGACGGCGCGCTGGCCCGCCACCTGGGCCCACACGCCCCCCTTCTCGCCGTCCACGGCGCCGAGAAGAATGTTCTGCGCGCGGCCGCTTTTGCCGTCCACCACCGTGATCCGCGCGGCCGCCGGGCTGAGGCCGTAGTCCGACAGGTTCTCCGGCGCGTCCACAAACTCGCGCCCGACGGCGAACTGCACCTCTTTGACCACCTCGTCAACCTTCTCCTGGTCGGCCATGGCGTCCAGCGGCGCTTCGAGGCGCCAGGGCTCGCCGGCGGCGGCGCGCCGCACGACGACCTCGGTGGACTCCTCGCCGACGGCGGGCTGGTCCTCCGGGGGGGCCGCGTCGGTGCCGGTCCAGATCCAGGCGAACCGGAATTCCAGAATGTCCGCCTCGCGGTCCTCGACCAGGAAGCGGTGGCGCAGCTCCTCCAGGGATCGGTTGACCTCGAAGAACTCGCGCGTGTCCGCGAGGAGGAGCGGCCCGCCGTTAAGGCGCGCGTACCGGTGGCGCTGGGTGGGTTCCACATCGCCGAAGACCACGGTGGCGGGCGCCGCGTCCCCGGCCTCCACCGTGACCGTGAGGGCGGGCACGTCAAGGCCGTACTCCGCGGGGTCCGCCGGCGTCTCCGCCACGGTGCGCTGGCTGCGCAGGGTGGAGAGGTTGTCCGCCACGCGGTCCCACAGCATCTGCAGCGGGGGGATGGTGTCGTTGGGCGCGGTGATGCGCCACGCGCCGTCCGCGCCGCGCTCGCCGGTCACGGCGGGCTGGCCGACCTGGGCCAGGGTCAGGCGGCGCACATCCTTCCCCTGAAAGTCGAAGAGCCGCGCGGCCTCGGCCGCCCGCTCCGCCGTGCGGCGGCCGCGTTGGCGCATGCCCCAGTAGACGCCGCTGAGCAGGGCCAGCGCGAGCAGGAGCAGGAGCGTGGAGCGGAACTTCATTGGTGCCTCCCGCGCAGGGCGCGCGCCAGCAGGCCCGCCGCGGCCACGGCCTGCACGAGGCACATGACGGCGACCCAGGCCGCGGCCCGGCGCTGCGTGTCCGTGAGGATCAGGGGGGCGGCCTCGGCCCCCGTCGGGCGGATGGCGATCAGCTCCTCGCTCTCGTTCATCCACGCAAAGGTGTTCATGAGGAAGTTCAGGTGGCCGGGCACGGTGACCTGCCCGTTCGTGGCGAAGTCCGCGTCGCCCACCACGACCACGCGGGCGTCCCCCCTGCCCTTCGGGCTCTTCTCCTGGTCCACCCGCACCTGGACGGCCGCGGCCACGGGGATCGGACCCTTCGCGTCCGCCTCGTCCCGCTTGGCCTGGCCCGTCTCCAGCAGTTTCGCCGTGTCGGTCTCGGCCCAGAAATCCGGCGTGGTCCGCAGCAGCTCCACGCCCGACACGCCCGCGGGGGGCTTTTCCGCCAGCCGCACGCTGCGCAGCGCCTGCAGGAGCATGGTCTGGTCGAAGCCCCGGGTGACGGGATGGTCCTTGTGGTAGCAGCCCTGGTATTCCATGAACCCGGCGTCCACGCCCTCGAACGGCTTCCCGTCATAGGAGAGCTCGGCCTGCCACTTGTTCGAGGAGGCGTCGGTGATGACCAGGTCGCCGCCGACGGTGATCCCGAAGCGGCGCGCCAGCCAGGGCCGCAGCTGCTCCCCGGACACCGCGCCCTGCGGGGCGGCGCGCCACGGGTCCATCAGCACCAGCAGGCGGCCGCCGGCGTCCACAAAGGCGTCCAACGCCTCGATCTCCAGGGGGTGCAGGTCCGTCTGCGGATTGGCAATCACCAGCACGTCCACGTCCTTGGGAATCTCCGGCTGGGCGAGCTTGATGTTCAGGCGGTCCAGGGCGAAGGACTCCCCCGTAAGAAGCTGCACCAGCCCCGACAGGCCGCGCTCGTCCTGCCCCGCCGGGTCGCGCTCCTCGTGCCCCCCAAGGAAGGAGACCTTCGGCTCCGTGTCGCGCAGGACGTTGATGAGGGCGTTGGTGAATTCGCGCTCCTCGAGGCGCGGGCTGCCGCCCGAGAGGGTGATCACCCGCTGGCGGTCGCCCGCGCGCACGACCACGGTGCCCTGCGTGGACGCGTGGGTGATCTTCAGCTCCTCCACCCGCCCGCGCTCCACCGTCGGGTCGAGCACCTCCACCTGGATCTGGTCGGTGAGTTTCCGGCACTGTTCCAGAAAGCGCAGCGTCTTGTCGCGCGCGATGACCACCAGCTCGTCGTCCACGTCGAGGAAGAAACAGATGACCTCGACGGGCTGCGTGATGTTGCGCAGCACCTGCGCGGTGAGCGGCGACAGGTCGCGCCGCCCCTCCTTCGTCAGGTCCCATTTCGCGTCCCAGGACTGCACAAAGAGGTAGGCCACCACGCAGATGCCCAGAAAGGCAGCCGTGGACACGGCGGCGTTGAGGCCGCCGAGCGAGCGCTCCTCCGCCGCCCCGCGCACAAAGTAGGAGAACAGGGTGAGCCCGGCCCACGCCAGCCCGAGCGCCGCGGACAGCCCCAGCGGGGCTGTCACGGGGAGGGAGAACGGGTCGGACACCCAGAAGACCGCGTTGAGCGCCGCCACCGCGCACAGGATGGAGAACACGCCCGCCAGCTGCCGCGCCCGCCGCATCATTTGCCCCTCCAGTGGCGGCTTTCCAGCGCGCGGAAAGTCAGGAAAAGGAAGAACGCCGAAACCAGCAGATAGTACGCGATGTCCGGGGGCGACACGACGCCCAGGGCCATGTCCCGCGCGTGGTTGTCCAGCGCAAGCTCCATCACCAGCCCGCGGAACAGGGCGTAGCCGCCGCCGAAAGCCGTGCGCACCGTCTCGGGCCACGCCGCGGGCGCCGGGTTGGCCGCGGGCAGCTTCTCGCCCACGTTGCCCAGGATGTACAGCAGGAGGAACCCGCCGAAGGTGACAATGCCCGCCGTGATCTGGCTGCGCGCCAGGGCGGACACGAACAGGCCGATGGCGAGGAAGGCCATGCCCATGAGCCACACGGTGCACACGCCGAAGATGATCACCGCGGGCTCCAGCGCGACAAACCGGGACACGACCAGCAGGTGCACCGAGACAATGAGCATGAGCACGAGCAGGATGCCCAGCGACGCGAGGTATTTTCCGAAGATGATCTCCCGGTCGCGCAGGGGCCAGGTCAGCAGCAGCTCCATGGTGCCCCGGTGCCGCTCCTCGGCCAGCAGCCGCATGGTGATCAGCGGCGACAGGAACATGATCCAGATTCCCGTGAACACCAGATAGGGGCTCAGGAAGGTCTCCGCGAAGTCCGGCACGGTGGAGTAGCCGTAGGAGGTCGGGTCCACGGACATCTTGGCGTAGGTGAACAGGGACAGCGCGAAGGCCAGCCCGGAAATGAGGGCGAACACCCCCGTCACGATGTACCCGACGGGCGTCAGGAAAAAGGCGGAAAACTCGCGGCGGCAGACGGCCCAGGTGTTTCTCATGCCGCGCCCCCCCCGGACGCGCCGCGCTCCTCCGACGCGATCACCCGCATGAAGACCTCCTCCAGGGGCCGCTTCCCCTCACCGGTCAGGTTGGCCAGGCTGTCCTGCACCACCACGCGCCCCCGGTGGATGATGATCACCCGGGAGCAGGTCATGGTCACCTCGGGGAGGATGTGCGTGCTGAGGAGGATCGTGTGCTCGCGCCCCAGTTCCTTGATCATGTTGCGTATCTCGACGATCTGGCCCGGGTCCAGCCCCACCGTCGGCTCGTCGAAAACGAGCACCGGCGGGCTCCCCACCAGCGCCTGCGCCAGCCCCACGCGCTGACGGTAGCCCTTCGACAGGTTCCCCGTCAGCCGCTTCGCCATGTGCGTCAGGCCGCAGCGCTCCATCACCCGGTCCGCCTCCGCCCGCCGCGCCGAACGCGGCACCCCCTTCACCACCGCCACATGGCGCAGGAACGACTCCACCACCATCTCCTCGTACAGCGGCACGCTCTCCGGCAGGTAGCCCACCCGCCGCTTCACCTCCAGCGGCTGGTCGTGCACCTCGAACCCCGCCACCCGCGCGCGCCCCCGCGTCGCCGGGGTGAACCCCGTCAGGATGCGCATGGAGGTGCTTTTCCCCGCGCCGTTGGGCCCGAGAAACCCCACGATCTCCCCCTTGCCCACCTGGAAGGAGACGTCCTCCACGGCGGGAATCGCGCCGTAATACTTGGTCAGGCCCTCAGCCTCAATCATGATTTCCTGGCTCATGCGGCCATTATCCCTCTCAGGCGGTTTATGCCGGAGCCACCCCAAATACCGGCGGCGGCATACGACATATTGAACGCGTCTTGACCGGAACACATCATATTGTGCGCCGAACCGCACCCCAAACGCAACCTGTGGGGCGGGTCCGTTACCAAGAAAATGCGCCCGGCCGGAGTCCTTCCGACAAGAGATTGCCGCGCCGGCCGGGGCGACCGGCTCGCAACGACGCGGAGATTTCCGTCATGGCGAGCAAAGCGACGCCATCTCGTTCTCGCGCAGGCCAGGGCAGCCGTCTCGCAACAACGCGGAGATTTCCGTCATGGCGAGCGAAGCGACGCCATCTCGCTCCCGCGCCGGCCTAAAAAAGGAAACCGCCCGGACGTGAACACGCCGGGCGGCAGAATGATGATAATCAGTCCCGGTCCTCCGGGGCCAGGCCGGAAACCTCCTCCAACCCCGCCGGATCGGAGGAATCCAACACCTCCATCTCGGGTCCCTTCTTCTCCTCGGCCGCCGGGGCGGGCCGCTCCACCACCACGGTGTCGTCCAGCGTGAGGGCGGACAGCGGGGGGCGCGCCAGCGCCACGGCCATGCGGTTGGTCAGGGAGCCCTTGTCGGACTCCACCTCGTCGCGGATCTTCTGGGCCGTGCTGTTGGCGTCCACATGCACGCCCACCACGTTCAGCTTCACCTCGACCATGTCCTCCAGGCCGAAGGCCGTGCTCACGGTGTGGGCGATGCAGTCGGACACCACGGCCGACGTGCGGCGCAGGCCGGCGTCGGCGCAGTTCTGGAGCACCACCGCGGCGTGCACATTAATCTTGCGGGCCGTCCGGTCCGGCGCGACGCGCACCTTGATGCGGCGGACCTCCGGCAGCGCGCCGATGACCTTGGCCAGGGTCTGCTGGATGGGGCGCAGCTCGATGGAGACATTGCCCCGCTCGGTGCGGAAAGTGATCGCCGCGCCCGCTCGGCGCTCCGGCAGCAGCCCTATCAGACCCAGCAGCACCAGCACCCCGCCGATGGCCCCCACCCACGCGGCCACGGGCACCCCGGCCACCGCGCCCGTGTCCGTGATCCGGTTCAGCAGTTCCACCGACCGCATGACCCAGTCGCCCGGGTCGGCGGCCACCACAATGACGCCCGCCCCGGCCACGACCACCACAAAGCTCAGCAGTTTGAACAGCAGGGTCTTCATCTCGCGTCCTCCGGCAGGTTGAACTTCCCACGGCGCGCCCGGGCGGCCACTCCGCCCATTGTAGCAGGGACGCGGCGGTTTTGAAAAGCGCGGTTTTCACCCCGGCGGACAAGACGGTCCTGCCGCGAAAAAAGAGGGCGCGGCAAGCAGCGCCCCTACGGGAGGATGACCCGGCGTTTATCGCGCATGCCCAGAGTGCTGGCATGTAGGGGCGCTGCTTGCCGCGCCCTCTTGATTCATAAATTGACCGTCTCCCGGCGGGCCTCAGCGTTTGGCGGTCATGCGTGCCAGGAGCCTTTCCATGCGGGCGCGGTTGTGGCGCTGGGTGATGATGGGGGGGGCGTTGGCGAGGGCGGCGTAGAGGAACATGCCGACGCCGAGGTGCCAGGGGTTCCAGAGGAAGAAGAGTCCGGCGCACCAGAAGGCCGCCCAGTGGACCCATTCGCCGCGGCAGGTCTCGCGGACAAACCGGGCGAGGTATTCGGGGTCGCGGGAGAGGAGGCTCTTCTTGGGAAACCCCCTTTTAAAAAGTGCGGCGCCATCGGGCAGGCGGTCCTTCCACGCGGAGACGCGGAAGAGCCGCTCGTAGACGCGGCCGCCGTCCTCCCAGGGCCGGATGCGGCAGACGAAGCCGTCCGGGCGGAAGAGGCGGTCGGGGAGCTGGGTGCCGGCCCAGGCGACGGCCATGTGGATGACGAACCACGCCGCGAAGTCGGTGACCACGAGCATCAGGGGGGAAAGTTCAACGAGCATGGCCGTCCCCCCCCGCCGCGCCGCCGACGGTGCGGCCCTTCCACACCACGCCGCCGCCCTTCGCGGCGCGCACGGACCGGGTGAACACGGCCAGGTAGAAGACCAGCGGCACGGGATAGAGCAGCGCCGCCCACGGGGAAAAGGCGCCGATGCGCCGCAGCAGCACAAGGAGCTGGAGGACGTAGAGCGCGTAGGGAATGATAAGCACGGGGCCGCCCCACGGCAGCGCGGCAGGCGCGAGGAAGGCCGACACCGCGCCGATCATCCACGCGACGATGAGCGCCATGAGGGGCGCGGGGGTCTTGGCCGCGCCGGAGGCGAAGCCCTTGCCCCAGCCGCGCACGAGGTCGGACAGCCCGCCGGGATACATGCGCATGGACAGGCATCCGCGGCCCAGGCGGCAGGCGAGCGGCACGCCGCGCGCGCGGAAGGCGTCGGCCAGATGGAAGTTCTCCAGCACGCGCCCCTTGACCGTGACATGGCCGCCCGCGCCGAAGTAGGCGGCGCGGTCCAACAGCATGCACTGGCCGAAGAGCCCCGTCGGCCGCGCCCGCGGCCCGGTGAAGGCCCCCGTGCCCGCCGCCATCATCAGGTTAAAGAAGGCGGAAAGCTGCTCGTGGGGGCGCACCACGGCGTGGTGCGGGCACACGGACAGCACGCCGCCGGTCCGCTGATAGGTCTCCAGCAGGCGGCGCAGGCCGCCCTCCTCGAAAAAGGTGTCGGCGTCCAGGAAGAGCAGCCATTCCCCGCGCGCGGCCAACGCGCCCTGGTAGCAGGCCCAGGGTTTGCCCAGCCACCCCGGCGGCAGGGGCTTCCCCGTCACCACCCGCGCGCCGCGCGCCCGCGCCGCGGCCGCCGTGCCGTCCGTGGACGCGTCGTCCACCACGATGACCTCCACGCCGGAATCGCCCTGCCCGGCGAGGGAGTCCAGCAGCCGGGGCAGATTGTCCTCCTCATTGCGCGCGGGGATGATGACCGACACGGCGGGAAACCCGCCGGCGGAGGGTGACACATCCCGGGGCGGCGACGCCCGGAGAAAGAGTCCCCCGGCGGCCCAGAGCGCCGCCAGCACGGCGACAACGGCTATTTCCGGTCCCACGCCGCGATCTTCCGGGCGACGTTCTGCCCGCACAGGACGACCATGGGCATGCCGCCGCCGGGGTTGACGGAGCCGCCGGTGAAGAAGAGGTTGTCGTAGCGCGTGCTCTGCTTGGGGGCCTTGAAGGCGAAGTTCTTCCAGCGGTCGCAGACGACGCCGTAGATCGAGCCCCTGTTGGACCGGTACATGCGCAGGATGTCCTGGGGGGTCCACATGTGCTCGAAGACGACATGCTTGCGCAGGTCCGTCAGGCCCATGCGCTCTAGCTTGTCCAGCACCCGCTCCTTGAAGGCGAGGTACTCCTCGTGGGAAACGGGGTTCTCCTCGTTGATGTGCGGGATGTGCGGCAGAATCTTCAGGCAGTCGCAGCCCGCCGGGGCCACGGTGGGGTCCGTCTTCGACGCGGCGACGAGGTAGATCGTCGGGTCATTGGGCAGCACCTTCTTGCGGAAGACGCTGGTGAAGTGGTCGTGCTGGTCGGCGGAGAAGAAGAAATTGTGGTGGGCGAGCTGCGGGTACTGGATGTCCAGGCCGAGGTCGAGAACGAGCCCCGAGCACGCGGGCTCGAACTTCTCCAGCGTCCGCAGGAAGGCGGCGTCCTCGCCGAGCAGCTCCCTGTACGCGGGAATCACCTCCATGTTGCTCACGACGATGTCCGCCGGGTGGAACACGCCCCCGGCGACCACACCCTCGACCCGCGCGCCGCCCTTGCGGATCTCCGACACCTCGCAGTCCAGGTGGACGCGGATCCCCAGCTCGTCCATGAGCCGCCCGAGGCCCTTGGCGATGTTGTACATGCCGCCGTCCACATACCAGAGGTCGTAGCGGAACTGGATGGTGGGCAGGCAGTTCATGAAGGCCGGGGCGTCCTCCGCCGAGGATCCGACATACTTGATGAAGAAGTCGAAGGCCTGGCGCATGTGCGGCGTGGTGAGCTGGGCGCCCACGGCCTGGTGCATGGTGCGGAAGAAGTCGAAGCGGAGGAACTTCGCGAGGCCATAGTGGCGCCGGAAATCGCGCACCGTGTCCAGCCCGCGCTCGAAGTAGCCCTCGTTCACCAGGTCGTACAGGTTCTCGCAGTACTCGAGGAACCGCTCCACGTTCGCCGGGGACTCGCCCACCTTGTCCGCCTCGGCGGCCATGAGGTCCTTTTCCGGGACAAAGTCGAAGACCGTGCCGTCCTCGTAGAAATTGCGCCAGTGGGGGCGCAGGGGCCGGATGGTGAAGTAGTCGGCCATTCGCTTTCCCGAGCGCTCAAAGAGCCGCTCGAAAATGTGCGGCAGCGTCAGGATCGAGGGGCCGAGGTCGAAACTGTACCCCGCGTCCGACAGCACGTTCAGTTTGCCGCCGATCTGGGCGTTCTTCTCGAACACCTCGACGGCGTAGCCCTCCTGGGCCAGCGAAATGGCCGCCGAAAGCCCCCCGAGCCCCGACCCGACAACCGCCACCGTTTTGCCCCGTTCCGCCATGGCCGCATACCCCCGCGATGTTGACTGCCCCGGTCCGGTTCCCTACAATGGAAACCGTTATCAATATACGTTTTCAGGGATCTGAACGCAAGGAAAACCAACGGTTGGCATCCCCCGACGACACGCAGGAGAACCCCTTCGCGGGACAGGTGTCCGCCGCGCGCGCCTTCTTTGAGACCGGCGCGACCCGCGCCCTGGAATACCGGGAGAAACAGCTCCGCGCGCTGGCGCGGGCGGTGGACACGCAGGAGAAGGCCCTGCTGGCGGCGCTGCGCGCCGACCTGGGCAAGCCGGTCCCTGAGGCGTATGTCTCCGAAATCGCCTTCGTGCAGGCGGACATCGCCCACGCCCTCCGGCATCTGCGCCGCTGGGCGCGGCCGCGCCGGGCGCGGGCGCCCTGGATAGCGTGGCCCGCCCGGGCCGAGGTGCGCCCGGAACCCCTGGGCGTGGCGCTGGTGCTGGGGCCGTGGAACTACCCCTTCCAGTTGCTGTTCTCGCCCCTCGTGGGCGCGCTGGCGGCGGGCAACTGCGCCGTGCTGAAACCTTCCGAGCTCGCGCCGCGCACCTCGGCGGCGGTTGCGGAACTGGTCCGCGCGCATTTCCCGCCGGAGTATCTGTCCGCGGCCGAGGGGGGCCGCGAGACGGCGGAGGCCCTGCTCCGCGAGCGCTTCGACCATGTGTTCTTCACCGGCGGCGGCGAGGCGGGCCGGGCCGTGATGGCGGCGGCGGCGCGCCACCTGACCCCCGTCACGCTGGAGCTGGGCGGCAAGAGCCCCTGCATCGTGTGCGCCGACGCCGACCCCGAACTGGCCGCGCGCCGCATCCTCTGGGGAAAGACCCTGAACGCCGGGCAGACCTGCGTCGCGCCGGATTTCGTGCTGGCGGACGAGCGGATCAAGGACGCCCTGCTGGACGCCCTGGGCCGCACGCTCCGGCGCTTCTTCGGTGACGACCCCGCCGCCAGCCCCGACTATGGGCGCATCGTGAACCGCCGCCATTTCGACCGTCTCACGGCCTATCTCGGCCAGGGGCGCATCGTCCACGGCGGCCGCCACGACGCGGAGACGCTCTATATCGAGCCGACTATCCTCGCCGACCCCGCGCCGGACGCGCCGGTGATGCGGGAGGAGATTTTCGGCCCCGTGCTGCCCGTGCTGGGGTTTGAAACGCTGGACGCGGCGCTGGCGCGCCTGCGGGGAATGCCCAAGCCGCTGGCCCTCTACCTCTTCACCAATGACGCGGCCGTGCGGGAGCGCGTGCTGCGGGAGACGGTGTCCGGTGGGGTCTGCGTGAACGACACGCTGTCGCACATCGTGGGGCGCGACATGCCCTTCGGCGGCGTGGGCGAGAGCGGCATGGGCGCCTACCACGGGAAAACCGGGTTCGACTGTTTCACGCATCACCGGACGGTCATGCGGCGCGGGGTGTTCCCCGACCCGGCGCTGCGCTACCCGCCCGTCCGGTGGGGCGTGGAAACCATGCGGCGGGCCTTCCGCCTGCTCGCGGGGGGCTAGGCGGAAGTGGAAGATGTTGGTCACCACCCTTATGGACCTTTCGACACATCCTCTCGAAGGCTTTGCCTGGCGATGAGTGCGGGCTTGATGTTCGTGCGTCGTCTTGGTCCCCCCTTGAGGGGGGTGGTTCGCGGGAGCGAACCGGGGGATGTTCCGGATTCCGGGCCGACGGGCGAAGACAAGAACATCCCCCGGCCGCGAAGACGCGGCCACCCCCCTCAAGGGGGGACCAAGAACGGGCCACCTTCTGCCACACAGAGGTTAGGCGGCCGGGGAGGTTTGGGGTAGAATACGGCACGCGGCGGCGCGAACGAGGAGAAAAGAGCATGGCAACGGCGCAAAAACACGTGGTGGTCGTGGGGGCGGGGCCCGGCGGGCTGACGGCCGCCATGATCCTGGCGCGGCGCGGGGTGCGCGTCACGGTGTTCGAGGCGAGGGACCGGGTGGGCGGCCGCAACGCGACGCTCCAGGCCGGCCCCTACACCTTCGACACGGGCCCCACCTTCCTCATGCTCAAGCAGGTGCTCGACGAGGTCTTCGAGGCCGCGGGCACGCCCAGCGACAGCGTGCTGGACATGCGGCCCCTCGACCCCATGTACCGCCTCCAGTTCAAAGACAAGCACATCGAGCCAAGCGGCGACCGGGAGAAGATGAAGGCGGAGATCCGGCGCTGCTTCCCCGGCCGCGAGGACGCCTACGACGTCTTCCACAAGCGGGAGAAGGAGCGCTTCGAAAAGCTCTTCCCCTGCCTCCAGAAGCCCTACCACAAGCTCTCGACGCTCCTCCACCCGGACCTGCTGCGGGCGGCGCCGCACATCGCCGCGGGAAAGAGCCTCTTCGACGTGATGTACGGCTACTTCGGCGACGAGCAGCTCGCCCTCGTGTTCACCTTCCAGTCGAAATACCTCGGCATGTCACCCTGGGAGTGCCCCGGGCTCTACGCCATGATCCCCTACATCGAGCACGGGCTGGGCGTCTACCACGTCATGGGCGGCCTGAGCATGATCTCGGAGAAGATGGCGGAGGTCGCGCGCGGGAACGGCGCGGAGATCCACCTGAACACCCCCGTGAAACAGGTCCTCGTGTCCGGCGGCGCGGCGCGCGGGGTGCTCCTGGAGAACGGCGAAAAAATCGAGGCGGACGACGTGGTGCTCAACGCCGACTTCGGCTACGCGGCCACGCGCCTCTTCGAGCCGGGCGTCCTGCGGAAGTACACGGCGGCAAACCTGGCGAAGAAGAAGCTCTCCTGCTCGACCTTCATGCTGTACCTCGGCGTGGACACGCGCTACGACCTCCCCCACCACACCATCGTCTTCGCCGACGAGTACCGGAAAAACGTCGAGTCCGTCTTCCACGGAAAGACGCTCAGCCCCGACATCTCGTTCTACGTGCGCAACGCCGACATCAACGACCCGGCGCTGGCCCCGCCCGGATGCTCCGCCCTCTACGTGCTCGTGCCGGTGCCCAACAACCGCTCCGGGATTGACTGGTCCAAAGAGCGCGCCCCCTTCCGCGAGACGGTGCTGGACGCGCTGGAAAAGCGCGGCGGGCTGCCCGGCCTGCGCGGCCATATCCAGGCGGAAATCTGCATCACCCCGGCGGACTGGGAATCCCAGTACAACGTTTACGAGGGCGCGACCTTCAACCTCGCCCACAACTGGGGCCAGATGATCTACTTCCGCCCGCACAACAAGTTCGAGGAGCTGGACCACTGCTACCTCGTCGGCGGCGGCACCCACCCCGGCAGCGGCCTGCCCACGATCTACGAGTCCGGCCGCATCTCGGCCAACCTGATCACCGGCGGCTGAGTCCGGCATACCGTCGCAACGAAGTGTTTCGGGCATTTTCCCAGAGAACAACGTGTCGTTCAGCCAGCAATCCGCCGTTTTACCGACCGTACGGTAAAGGCTTGGGCATTACTTGAAATGCGTCCGATCAGCGGATTATGCTAAAAGCACGACCGGTCCGGACGATGGAACGGGTGCGGGTGCGTTGCCGCCGGACAGTGGCCGGTCGGGTGTGGCGGAAAGCGTGAAGTCGAGAACATTTGCTCAGTATAATCTCCCCTGAATGCAGGTGAGAACGCGGCGGCCGGTTTCAACGCGCGCCGCGGGCGGAAAGGCGTTATGGGAACACATGTGATCAAGAAGGGCTTGGACATTCCGCTGGCCGGAGTGCCTGACCAGGGTGTCCTGGAGGAGAAGCGCGTCCGCACCGTGGGCGTGGCCGCCGCGGACTATCCGGGCCTGCGCACGACTTTCTTCGTGCAGGCGGGCGACGCGGTGAAGCGCGGCCAGCCGCTGTTTGAGGACAAGCGCAACCCGGGGGTGCTGCACACGGCGCCGGGGGCGGGCGTGGTGGCCGGGGTGAACCGGGGAGACCGCCGCGCGCTGATCTCGGTGACCATCACCCTTTCCGACGGCGAGCTGTCCGGCAATCCGGACGCCGGCGAATTCCATCCCTTCGCGGCCTTCACGGGCGCGAAGCCGGAGGCCCTCGACCGCGCGCAGGCCGTGGAGCTGCTGCGCGAGTCGGGCCTGTGGCCCGCGCTGCGCACGCGACCCTTCAGCAAGACCCCCTCCCTCTCCGACACGCCCCGCTCGATTTTTGTGACGGCGATGGACTCGAACCCCCTGGCCCCCGACCTGGACAAGGCGGCGGAGGGGCGGCAGGAGGACTTGGACGCCGGGCTGGCGCTGGTGGGGAAGCTGACGGAGGGCCCGGTCTTCTTCTGCAAAAAGGCGGGGTCGCGGACCGCGCCGAAGGGCGCGGATGCCCGGGTGCGCGTGGAGGAGTTCTCCGGTCCGCACCCGAGCGGGCTGGCGGGCACGCACATCGGCCTGCTGGACCCTGCGGGCAAGACCCGCACCGTGTGGACCGTGGGCCTGCAGGACCTGCTGTCCATGGGGACGCTCGCGCGGACGGGCCGCCTGGACACGGCGCGCGTGGTCTCCCTCGCGGGGCCGCAGGTGAAGAAGCCCCGCCTCATCCGAACGCGCCTCGGCGCGTCGCTGGCCGAACTGACGGCGGGCGAGCTGGCGGACGGCGAGAACCGGGTGATCTCGGGGTCCGCGCTGTCGGGCCGCCAGGTCCTCGGGGCGGCCGACGGGCTGCTGGGCCGTTTCCACAACCAGGTGACAGTGCTGGCGGAGGGGCGCACGCGGGAGTTCATGGGCTGGCTGGCGCCGGGGGCGGACAAGTTCTCGGCCCTGCGCATGTTCCTGTCCAATCTGCGGCCGGGGGCGCTGTTCCCCATGACCACCAGCACAAACGGCGACCGGCGGGCGATGGTGCCCATCGGGCTGTACGAGCGGGTGATGCCGCTGGACATCCTGCCCACCTTCCTCCTGCGGTCGCTGTGGGTGGGGGACGTGGAGAAGGCGGAGGCCCTGGGCTGCCTGGAACTGGACGAGGAGGACCTGGCCCTGTGCACCTTCGTGTCGCCGGGCAAGGAGGATTTCGGCCCCGTGCTGCGCGAGGTTCTGGAAGTCATACAAAAGGAAGGCTGAGCGAACGCCCATGAAATTCCTGCGCACCCTGATGGACATGCCCAGGCCCCTCTTCGAGAAGGGCGGCAAACTGGAGAAGCTCCACGCGCTCTATGAGGCGACGGACACGTTCCTCTTCACCCCGGGGCGGGTGACGGCGGGCGCGTCGCACGTCCGCGACTCGGCGGACCTCAAGCGCGTCATGTTCTCCGTGGTCATCTGCCTGGTCCCGGTGATCCTGTTCGCCCTGTGGAACACGGGCTACCAGGCGAACGCGCTGCTCCACGCCGCCGGCCAGTCCCAGGAGGGCTGGCGCGGCGCGGCGCTGAACGCGCTGGGCGTGGGGTACGACCCGTCGAACCCGCTGGCGTGCATGCTCCACGGGGCGCTGTGGTTCTTCCCGGTGCTCATCGTGGCGTTCTTCGTGGGGGGCAACATCGAGGTGGCCGTGGCGTCCATCCGCAAGCACGAGGTGAACGAGGGATTCTTCGTCACGGGGTTCCTGATCCCGCTGATCCTGCCGCCGACCATCCCGCTGTGGCAGGTGGCCCTCGCGACGGCCTTCGGCGTGCTCGTGGCCAAGGAGGCCTTCGGCGGCACGGGCATGAACATCTTCAACCCGGCGCTGGTCACGCGCGCCTTCCTCTACTTCGCCTACCCCGCCGAAAGCTCCGGCGACAAGGTGTGGATCGCCGTGAACCCGGCGGTGGACGGCTTCAGCGGGGCGACGGCGCTGGCGCGGATCAAGGAGACGCTGCCGCTGGAGGGCGCAAGCGCCCATGTGGACGCCGTGGCGGGCATGGTGGTCAACGGCCACCCGGCCACCTGGTGGGACTGCTTCATCGGCTGGATCCCCGGGTCCATGGGCGAGACGTCGGCGCTGGCCTGCCTCATCGGCGCGGCCGGGCTTGTCCTCTTCCAGGTCGGCTCCCTGCGCATCATGGCCTCCATGGTCCTCGGGACCGTGGTGACCGCGCTCGGACTCAACCTGATGGGCTCGCAGACCAACGAGATGATGAACCTCCCCTTCTGGTGGCACTTCGTCCTCGGCGGCTACGCCTTCGGGCTGGTCTTCATGGTGACGGAGCCGGTGACGGCGGCGCACTCCGAGACGGGCAAGTACATCTACGGGTTCCTGACCGGGGTGCTGGTGGTGCTGATCCGCGTGGTGAACCCCGCGTACCCGGAGGGCATGATGCTTGCCATTCTCTTCATGAACATGGTCGCGCCGCTGATAGACCACTTCGTGGCGGCGCGCAACATCAAGCGGAGGGCCCTGCGCAGTGCAATATAGCATGAAATACATCTTCGGATTCGCCGCGGCCGTCTGCTTCGTCTGCTCCATCCTGCTGTCCATCGCCAACGTGAGCCTCGCCGCGCGGCAGGAGGTGAACAAGGTCCTGGACAGGAAGATGAGCGTGCTCCAGGCGGCGTGGCTGGTGCAGCCGGGCGAGAAAAAGACCCCCGCCGAGGCCGACGCCCTCTTCCAGAACATCCGCGCCCACGTGGTGGATTTGGAGACGGGGCTGGACGCCGAGGGCGTGGACCCCGCCACCTTTGAGGAGGACGACGAGCCGATGGTGCCCGCACCGGCGAACAATGCGGGCATCGTCGCCGTGCCGAAGCGGGCAAAGGTCTACGAGGTGACGGACGGCGGCAAGATGAGCATGCTCATCCTGCCGATCTACGGCAAGGGCCTGTGGTCCACCATGAAGGGCTTCCTCGCGCTGGACGCCGACCTGAACACGGTCAAGGGCCTGACCTACTACGAGCAGGCGGAGACGCCGGGCCTCGGCGGCGAGGTGGGCAACCCCCGCTGGAAGAAGCTCTGGCCCGGACGGAAGGTCTACGACGAACAGGGCAAGGTCGCCCTGAAGGTCCGCAAGGGCCCCGCGGGCCCGCCGGAGCAGGCCCCGCACGAGGTGGACGGGCTCAGCGGAGCGACCATCACGGGCCGCGGCGTGACCAACATGCTGGGATACTGGATGGCCGACCAGGGGTTCGGACCCTTCCTCAACAACTTCCGCGAGGCGCACAAGCAGGGCGCCTGACACGGGCCGCCCTGGGAGAACCACTTCATGATCATGGGAAAGAAAGAGCGCGAGGCGCTCCTCGACCCGGTGGTGAACAACAACCCGATCACCCTCCAGGTGCTGGGCATCTGCTCGGCCCTGGCGGTGACCACGCAGCTCTCCACCGCCCTGGTGATGAGCGTGTCGGTCACGCTGGTGACCGCCTTCAGCTCGCTGGGCGTGAGCCTGGTGCGCAACAGCACGCCGCCGAGCATCCGCATCCTGGTGCAGCTCTCGATCATCGCCACCATGGTGATCATCGTGGACCAGGTTCTGCGGGCCTTCCTCTTTGACATCAGCAAGCAGCTCTCGGTCTACATTGGCCTGATCATCACGAACTGCATCGTGATGGGCCGGGCCGAGGGCTACGCCATGCAGAACCCGCCCTGGCTGAGCTTCGTGGACGGGATCGGCAACGGGCTGGGCTACAGCGCGATCCTGATGCTGGTGGGTTTCATTCGGGAGCTGACGGGTTCCGGGCGGCTCTTCGGCCAGGTCATCCTGCCGCTGGCCAGCGACGGCGGGTGGTACACGCCCAACGGGCTGATGCTGCTGGCGCCCAGCGCCTTCTTCCTCATCGCGGGGATCATCTTCATCGTGCGGAGCGTCAAGCCCGACCAGCAGGAGGCCGAGTGAGATGGAGCATTACCTTGGGCTGCTAGTGAAGTCCGTTTTCATCGAGAACATGGCGCTGGCCTTCTTCCTGGGCATGTGCTCCTTCCTCGCCTGCTCGAAGAAGGTGGAGACCGCCATCGGGCTGGGCATCGCCGTGACCTTCGTGCAGGTGATCACGGTGCCCCTGAACAACGCGATCTACACGTGGTTCATGGCGCCCGGGGCGATGGCCTGGATCCACCCGTCGCTGGAAAGCATTGACATCTCGTTCCTCTACTTCCTGACCTTCATCGGCACGATCGCCACGATGACCCAGATCGTCGAGATGACCCTGGAGCGCTACGTCCCGAAACTGTACGTGACCCTGGGCATCTTCCTGCCGCTGATCGCGGTGAACTGCGCGATCCTGGGCGGCTCGCTCTTCATGGTCGAGCGCAGCTACACCTTCCCCGAGAGCGTGGTCTACGGCGTCGGCTCCGGTGCCGGATGGGCCCTGGCCATCGCGCTGATGGCGGGCATCCGCGAGCGCATGCGCTACAGCAACGTGCCGAAGCCCCTGCGCGGCCTCGGCATCGCCTTCGTGCTGGCCGGCCTGATGGCCGTCGGGTTCATGTCCTTCGGCGGCATTCAGCTGTGACGCGTCACCAATCAACGGCGGGTCGGCCCGCCGGGAGCAAGGAGTTGAAATGGGTGCGGCAACGGTAACGGTGGTTAGCGGCGTCATCGCCTTCTGCGTGGTCATCCTCGCGCTGGTGGCGGTCCTGCTGGTGGCAAAGGCCAAGCTGGTGGCCTCCGGCGACGTCAGAATCCTGATCAACGACGACGAGTCGAAGGCGCTCGTGACCCCGGCGGGCGGCACCCTGCTGGCCACGCTCGCGGCGAACAAGATCTTCGTGCCCTCCGCCTGCGGCGGCAAGGGCTCCTGCGGCGTGTGCAAGGTGAAGGTGCACGAGGGCGGCGGGTCGCTCCTGCCCACGGAGACCGGCCACATCAACCGCAAGGAGGCCCGCGAGGGCGTCCGCCTCTCCTGCCAGGTGAAGGTCAAGAACGACCTCAAGATCGAGATTCCGCCGGAAATCTTCGACGTCCGAAAATGGCGCTGCAAGGTCCGCTCCAACCACAACGTCGCCACCTTCATCAAGGAGCTGGTGCTCGAGCTGCCCGCGGGCGAGTCCGTCCCCTTCCGCGCCGGCGGCTACATCCAGATCGAGCGGCCCGCCGGGACCGTCGAGTTCAAGGACTTCGACGTGGAGCCCGAATACCGCGACGCGTGGGACGCCTTCAAGCTGTGGGACCTGCGCTCCGTCGCCGACGAGCCCGTCACGCGCGCCTACTCCATGGCCAACTACCCCGAGGAGTTCGGCATCATCATGCTCAACGTGCGCATCGCCACGCCGCCCCCGCGCACCCAGGGCATCCCGCCGGGCCTCATGTCCTCCTTCATCTTCTCCCTCAAGCCGGGGGACGAGGTGACGATCTCCGGGCCCTTCGGCGAGTTCTTCGCCCAGGAGACGCAGCGCGAGATGTGCTTCATCGGCGGCGGCGCCGGCATGGCCCCCATGCGCTCCCACATCTTCGACCAGTTCCGCAGGATCAAGACCGGCCGCAAGGCCACCTTCTGGTACGGCGCGCGCAGCCTGCGCGAGATGTTCTACGAGGACGACTTCAACGCCATCGCCGCGGAGAACCCCAACTTCACCTGGCACACGGCGCTGTCCGAGCCGCAGGCCGAGGACAACTGGACCGGCCTCACGGGATTCATCCACCAGGTGCTCCACGACGAGTACCTCAGCAAGCACCCCGCCCCGGAGGACATCGAGTACTACCTCTGCGGCCCGCCCATGATGCTCTCCGCCTGCACGAACATGCTCCACAGCCTCGGCGTGGAGGATGACATGATCGCCTTCGACGACTTCGGGTGAGGGAAAGGCGCTCCGGAAGACGTGTCCGACCGGTCTGACCCGTCCGACGGGTATGACTTGTCGGAGAGGCCCGCCCCGGCCCTAGTCCGTGTGGGCCTCGGCGATGTAGACCCGGGTGTCCTGCTTGGGCGCGCGGTGGAGCACCCACTCCCCGAAGAGCCCCATGCCCAGCAGCGTGACCATGCCCGCCGCCAGGCCGGACACGACGGCGCACAGGGCGGCGTAGACCGCCCAGGCTGTCCACGGCGCGCCGAGCGCGGCGAGGACGGCCCCCCCAACGACGGCGGCCGTCACCACGGCCAGCACGAAGACGGCCGCGACGCGCGCGTAGTAGCGCACGGGGGAGTCGCTGTAGAAGATCATCAGGCGGGCGGCGACCAGGTCGAAGGCGCCCTTGGCGAAGCGCTCGAGCCCGTACTTGGACCGCCCGAAACGCCGCGCGTGGTGGGTGACGGGAATCTCCGTGACGCGGTAGCCGAGGGCGTGGGCGAACACGGGGATCAGGCGGTGCATGTCGCCGAAGAGCGGCACGGCGCGCGCCACCTCCATGCGCATGGCCTTGAACCCCGAGTTGACGTCGTGGAGGCCCATGCCGAAAAGGCGGCACACCCAGCCGTTGTACACGCGGGAGGGGATCGTCTTGTGCCAGGGGTCGTGCCGCTGCTGCTTCCATCCGCTCACGAGGTCGTAGCCCTCCTCCAGCTTCGCCAGCATGCGCGGGATTTCCGCCGGGTCGTCCTGGAGGTCGCCGTCCATCGTGATGACCCGGTCGCCGCGCGCGCGGTCGAAGCCCACCCGAAGCGCCACGGTCTTCCCGAAGTTGCGCCGCAGGCGGATGGCGTCCAGGTTCTGGCGGCTCTCCCGCAGGGTGAGCATGCACGCCCACGACCCGTCGGTGCTGCCGTCGTCCACGAACAGGATGCGGTGGGGCACGTCGGCGGCGTGGCGCTCGATCCCCTCCACCAGCGGGGGAAGGGACTGCGCCTCGTTGTACACGGGTATCACAATCGTCACGGACATGGGGGGATTGTAGCCGATTGAAACAGGAAAGGCAATCATCCTGATCGCCGGATTGGACATCGCGAGAACCGAATCCGTGGCGGAAACGAGATTGCCGCGCTTCGCTGCTAATGAAGTAAGTCGGCGAGAACGCCCGCAATGTAGACGCGCCATCTTGGCGCGTTCTTTGGGCCAACGAAAACCCCAAGAACGCGGCAGGATGCCGCGTCTACGTATCCGGCGATTCGGCAATCACGGCGCGCGGTTGTGCGGCGCGCAGGGAACACTCTATACTCTTCCGGGAACGCGTTTGGGAAAGGATCCCCATGGCGGACTGTGCGGAAAAAACGGCGGCCCTCGCGGGCTGGGGGCGGTACCGCCCGGCGATGTGCCGGGTGTTCCGCCCCGTCACGCAGCCGGAACTCGCCGGCCTGCTGGCGGACGCCGGCCTCGGCGGGCGGATCGCGCGCGGCCTCGGCCGCAGCTACGGCGACACGTCGGTGAACGCCGACGGCGCGGTGGTGGACATGACGCGCCTGAACCGCATGACGGCCTTTGACGAAGAAACGGGCGTGCTGGACTGCGAGGCGGGGGTCTCCCTCTCGGAGATTCTGGAGGTGTTCGTGCCGCGCGGATGGATGCCCGCCGTGCTCCCGGGCACGCGCTTCGTCACCGTCGGCGGCGCGATCGCCAACGACGTCCACGGCAAGAACCACCACCTCGACGGCTCCTTCGGCGACCATGTGGCGTCGCTCACCCTGTGGACCCCGGCGCTGGGCGTGGTGGAATGCTCGCCGGAGCGCGACCCGGAGCTTTTTTGGGCCACCGTCGGCGGTGTCGGCCTCACGGGCTTCATCCTGTCGGCGCGCCTGCGGCTGCGCCGCATCGCCTCGGCCTGGGTCTCCGTGGACTATGTCCGGTGCGCGAACCTCCAGGAGGCCCTCGACGCCTTCAGCGAGTCCGACAAGGACTACCAGTACAGCGTGGCGTGGGTGGACTGCCTCTCCGGCGAGGACAGCCTGGGGCGCTCGGTGCTCATGCGCGGCAACCCCGCGCCTGCGGCCATGCTCCCCCCGGCGCGCGCGCTCAAGCCCTTCGACATCCCCCGGCGGCCGGCGCTCTCGGTCCCGGTGGACTTCCCGCAGTTCCTGCTGAACCCCTACAGCATCCGGGCCTTCAACGACCTCGTCTACGCCCTGCACAAGCCGATGAAGGGGCACCTGGTGGACTACGAGAAGTACTTCTTCCCCCTGGACCGCATCCTGCACTGGAACCGCATGTACGGGCGCAGGGGCTTTGTGCAGTACCAGGCCACGTTCCCGCTGGAGCGCGGCGACGGCCTCCGCCGCCTGCTGGAGCTGTGCAGCCGCGCGAAGCGCGCGTCGTTCCTCGCGGTGCTCAAGCGCTTCGGCGGGGAGGGCCGCGGGCTCCTGTCGCACCCCATGCCCGGCCACACGATCACCCTGGACATTCCGAACGCCCCCGGGCTGGAGGACTTTCTGCGGGAACTGGACGCCGTGCTGCTGGACGCGGGCGGGCGGCTCTATCTGGCCAAGGACGCCGTGGCCACGCCCGGCGCCATCGCGGCCATGTATCCCCGCCTGGACGCGTTCCGCGCCGTGTGCCGCCGGGCGGACCCGGACGGTCTGATGTCCTCGAACCTTTCCCGGCGGCTCGCGCTGGCCGGCAACGGGGAGGCGGCCCATGACTGAACAGCACCCGTCCATGCCCTCGGTGGTGATTTTCGGGGCGGCGTCGGAAATCGCGCGGGCCATGGCCGACGAGTTCGCGCGGAAGGGCTACGCCCTCGCCCTCGCCGGGCGGAACACGGGGGAGCTGGAGGTGATCGCGGGCGACCTGCGCATCCGCCACCAGCGGCCCTGCCACGTCCTGCCCTTTGACGCGGAGGATATTGAGTCCCATACGGGCCTGGTGGACGCCTGCACCGCCGCCTTCGGCGCCCTGCCGGACGGCGTGGTGGTGTGCTTCGGGTTCCTGCCGGACCAGGCGGCGGCCCAGCGCGACTTCGCCCTGGCGAAGAAGTGTCTGGATGTCAACCACACGGGCGCCATGTCGGTCCTGGAGCGTTTCGCCGGGGAAATGGAGGCGCGGCGGTGGGGCTTTCTGGCGGCGGTGTCCTCCGTGGCGGGCGACCGGGGGCGCAAGAGCAACTACCACTACGGCGCGGCCAAGGCGGCGCTGACCACCTATCTGGAGGGGCTGCGCCACCGGCTGCACGCGTCGGGCGTGCGGGTGACCACCCTCAAGCCGGGCTTTGTGGACACGCGCATGACCTTCGGCATGAAGGTGCCGGGCCCCCTGCTGACTTCGGCGGAGAAGGCCGGGCGGCTCTGCGTCCGGGCCATTCTCAGGGGGCGCGGCACCGCCTATGTCCCGGAATACTGGCGGCTCATCCTGCTGGTGATCCGGCACCTGCCGGAATTCATCTTCAAGAAGACCAATCTCTAGGGGGGAACCGGTGACCGACCGCATGCTGCTCATCCCGCGCCTGCTCCGGGTGTACCAGTGGCCGAAGAACCTCCTCGTGCTGCTGCCCCTGGTCTTCGCGCAGGAGATGGACAACGCGCGGGCGGACCTCCTGGCCCTGGCGGCCTTCGCCGCCTTCTGCCTCGCCTCCAGCGCCACCTACCTCGTCAACGACCTCCACGATTTGGACCAGGACCGGCGGCACCCGGACAAGAAATCCCGGCCCCTGGCCTCGGGGCGCGTGTCCCCGGCGGCGGCGGCGCTGCTGGCGGCGGTGCTGCTGGCCGGCGCCTTCGCGGCGGGGTTTCCCACGGGGACGCCCTTCCTGCTGTCGCTGGGGGGCTACATCCTCCTTTCCCTCTCCTACACCTTCCTGCTGAAGCATGTCTTCCTGGTGGACGTGCTGGTGGTTTCCATGGGGTTTGTCATCCGGGCAACGGCGGGCGCGGTGGCGATTCGCGTGGCCTTCTCGAACTGGCTGGTGGTCTGCACCTTCTTCCTCGCGCTCTTCCTGGTGCTCGGCAAGCGGCGGCGGGAAATCTCCCTGCTCCAGGGCGAGGCGGAGAACCACCGGGCGGTGCTCGCGCACTACACCGTGGACTACATTGACCACCTGCTCATGTTCGTGGCCGCGGGCGCGCTCATCACCTACACCATCTACACCTGCTCCCCCGAGGTGGTGGACCGCATCGGCACCGACAAGATGTACCTGACGCTCCCCTTCGTGGTCTACGGCCTCGCGCGCTACCTGTGGCTCGTCCAGGAAAAGGAAAGCGGGGGGGACCCGGCGAACATCCTGCTCAGCGACTGGCCGATGGTGGTCACCGTGGCGCTCTGGGGGGCCGCCTGCGCCGCCATCCTCTACCTGTAGCGGCCCTCACTCCCCCGAATCGTCCCCCGCAGCCCGGCGGCTCCGCCGCATCCGCCGCATCACCACCACCGCGCGCACGACGCCAACCGCCAGCAGCAACGCCGAAACCCCCACAAAGGCCGCCCCGCCGTAAAACGCGGCCGAGCCCTCCAGAAAGGTCATGCCCGACCCGCCGACCGCCACCCCTGCCAGAGCCGTGCGCACATAGGCCAGCAGGGTGCGCTCCACGGCGAGCACCGTCCGCTCCTCGGCCAGATCCGTGCGCTCCTCCGCGAGCGCGCCCTCCAGACGGCCGCCTCTGGAATCTTCCGGCATAAGACGCCTCCTTAACACGTTAGACAGGCTTCGGGATGAAATGCCCCAGACTGCGCCCCACGCGCCCGCACGGGGCTGAACGCTCCAAGCGGGAAGAGAAGATCAACGCAGAGACGCGGAGGACGCAAAGAGAGGCAGGAGGACGACGGCCCAGCCTGGGAACGCCGATCGGCCATCTTCTTGCGCCTTGGCGGCCTTGCGCCCCGGTCGTGCAGAATCTCCAACGCAAACGCCCGTAGGGGCGCCGCTTGCTGCGCCCTCTTCCCGCGCCTTGGCGGCCTTGCGTCTTGGCGTTAAAGAGGTTTTAACGCAAAGGCGCAAAGAAAAGGCAAGGCAGGCATCAGCCCTCCCCATCCCCACCAGGGGATTCCCGAAACCGATTCAACTTTCCCGTTCCGCCGACCAGTCTACCAGAGCCCCGGCAGGCCGTCAAGGAGCTTTACCACGGAGGCACGGCGGACACTGAGAAGAATCAAACAGAGTCCCAGCCAACCGTCAAGGCGCGTCTTCGCGGAGAGAGGAAGCGCATGCCTGCCCCCTGGGACCGCCACGCTCCAGCGTGGCTGGTTTCCGTCTGCTGCGTGGTCGGGCGCTTGGCGGTGGCGGAGGCTGTGGGCGCGACATGCAGGATTCCGCATCAACCCGAATCACGAATCAGAACTGGATTCTTGCATGGCATAATCGTCATCTGTCATTTTCCGAAGGCGCGCCCATGTTTGCAATACAAGCAGCGTAAAGAGAAGGCACAGAATAAGATGCGAATAGACCATCACCAGAAGGGGAGCCCGCATAAAATCCCCTACCACCTCTAGCAACGCAAATGAAATAGAATAGATGGCTACACGTCGAACCTCTCTTTTACCCTCATAGTACACATACAAGCAGAAAACAAACATAGACGCTGTTTCAAGAATATACCCAAGGCTCGGGCTGACGCTGGCAAAAGGATCGTCATCATACATCTCTATTCGAGGCAATATGGCGATACGGGGAGCGATGTTTGCAAAAAAGCCGAAATATGTCATTGCCGTTAGTGCTTTGAGAAGTGTGAGTTGAAAAGATGCCATATTCTCTCCTGTCTATCTATTTATGCTTGATTTGCAATGAATTACGTCACTTACCACAAAGGCGCCTGCAATGGCCCAACCCAGTGTTGGAATACCTACCACGGCCCGCCTTCCTAGAATCCGAACGGTCATCTGCGCTATCTTCTTTTCTTAACTAATTCTCTTTGCGTGATTTGCTTCAATCGCGATCGTCCCCGATAATACCACAATAATCATAGGCGAGAAGATCAGAACTAGTACTGGGTGTATCAGATTGAACTTTGCCAAAGCACTCATGAACATGGCGAAAGCAAATGAGACATAGACAGCGTCCTCTATCTTGGCCTTCCCGTTCTTGTATCTTCGGATAAAATCACGAACCCATGCCGCAATGAACACCATAGAAACAGAATAGAAGCATGTATCTATCAGAGAGTAACCACTAACACCACCTCTGGCCGGTTCCAACACTGGATGAAAGAGAAGCATATATGCCCATATGGTTGCTTTTCCTGAATAGAAGATTAGTACCATAGACAGGAGAAGCCTAAACAACGTAAACTGAGGCTTTGAATTGCAGTTATTCATTTTTCTATATATGCTTTCTGCACTTATATGCATCGTATGCCAACCAAGCCACTGTTATAGTCTGTCCGATAACAGGCACAAAGGTTATTACACCTTTTCTAATTGCCTTGAATGCGATCTTCTTGGATATCTTTCTCGCCAGCGGTCGGACTCGCTTTGCCTGTCTTGTCACCCAATCGCTGTTCTTCACCAAATGGTTCGCTGTAATCCATGGCGCAAACGGAGCAAGAGGTTCCCAAGGGACTTTGCGCCAATCATATTCACCCAATTCGTCTGGATCTAAACCGAGCATGCACCACATGAAATTGCCCAGAGATCCGCCAGTAGGATCAATATTCATCACCGGATTCCCCACGACATAGGCGTAGACATTGGGTCCGTCCACGAATCCGAGGGGGTCGCGCATGTTCCATCGGGCGGTGGCGGGGTTGTAATAGCGGAAGGGGGCGAAGTACTGGCCGAGGGCGCGGTCCCACATATGGCCGGTGTAGCCGATGGTCAGGGGCAGGCCGACGGAGCGCATCAGCTCGCCGTAGGGGGAAAAGTCCTGCCGCGCCACGGCCGCCTTCGACTGCGCCAGATACGCCCGCGGGCTGCCCAGGTGGTCCTCCAGCGCGAAGCGCCAGGTGGCCGTGGACGGGTCCGCCCCGTCAAACGCCGCCAGCCCCGGCAGGTACCCCGTCTGCAATGCGCCTTTCTTCTTTGTGTCCTTTGTGCCTTCGTGGTAAAAATCTTTCCGGAGTTTTCACCACGAAGGCACAAAGGGCACAAAGAAGGCGAAGCCCGAACGCAGCCCCGTCCCATCCACGCCGCCGCCCGCCCCATCGCCACCAAGGGATTCCCGAAACCGATTCAA